>JACMKU010000102.1 GCA_014379965.1 Chitinophagaceae bacterium | reverse complement strand
GTCTATTGCCTATTGTCTATTGCCTACTGTCTATTGCTTATTGTCTATTGCCTATTGTCTATCGCCTATCGTCTCCCGCCTCCTGCCTCAAAAACTATCCCTGCAACGCCGCCGCACCACTCACAATCTCGGTAAGTTCCGTAGTGATGGCAGCCTGCCTAGCTCTGTTGTAGGAAATCTTCAGTGAGCGGAGCATCTCATTTGCATTCTCACTCGCTTTATCCATGGCGGTCATCCTGGCGCCATGCTCGGAGGCATTGGAATCGAGAACAGCTTTAAACAATTGTGTATTGAGGATCTTGGGCATCAGCTCGGCGACGAGCTCTTCCCTGGAAGGATCGAAAATGAAATCTGCTTTTGTAGCACCTGCCTGCTTCACCACCTTTGGAATGGGAAGAAAACGCTCTACTTCGAATTTCTGAGTTGCCGCATTCTTGAACTGGCTATATACGATCTCCACCACATCAAATTCCTTCGCCTCGAAGGCCTTCATCGCTGCCATTGACGCCTGCTGTACGTTCTCGAAGGTAAGGTTGAGAAAAATATCCTTGTAGGTGGCATCCGGCTTGTAGTTGTTCTTTAGAAAATGTTCATACCCTTTCTTGCCGATAGTCCACACGGTCACATTTCCTTTCTTATACTGAGCAGCATACCGCTCGCTCATCGTCAACTTGGCGAGCTTGATGATGTTTGCGTTGAATGCCCCTGCCAGCCCGCGGTCGCTAGTGATTACAATGTAGAGGATTTTTTCGATGGGACGCTCGGCAGCCAGTGCCATGCCTACTTCTCCCTCGCTGTTGCTGACAATGTTACTCAGCATTTCCTGGAGCTTGCGGGCGTAAGGACGCATCTGAACGATGGCATCCTGGGCGCGGCGAAGCTTGGCCGCACTTACCATCTTCATTGCCTTCGTGATCTGCTGTGTACTCTGAACTGATTTAATACGATTACGTACTTCCTTTAACTGACCAGCCATGTTTTATCGTGTTTAACGGCCGCAAAGGTATGGATTTTCAGGAATCAGGAATTGGGAATTGGGAATCAGGCTCAAAGTCGCATGTCATTCCTAAATAGAGGTATCTCCTAATTCCTGATTCCCGATTCCTGATTCCTGATTCCCGATTCCTGATTCCTATAAGACTAATCCTTAAGTTCGAACTCCGTTCGAAGCCCATAGACAATCGAAATCCTCCCCCCGCGGCGTGTTCCACTCTTCACCCTCCTCTCCTCCTCCCGCCAAATCTCGAAACTCACGGGGCCGTTCGTGACCTGGGTAAGTTCTGAGCGGGTGATTTGGATTTGCCCCCCGGTGACGGTGTCGGTGCGCACAATTCCCTCGCTGAAGGAGGCCGTATCTGTGAGTAGTACCCTAATAATATCACCATCGCCAAGACCATTGAGCTCAACCTTAATATCGCCACGCTGGATCACATGCGGAAGTTCGGTCGTGAAACTGAGGGGGTGAAAGTCGAACTCCTCGACATATTGCTTTCTTCTGGCGTCCGTGTAAGTGATCTTATGACGACCCGCGAATCCAGATACAGGGTGGGTGATCTCATAATAATAGCCGTTCCAGCGAGAACTATCAACTTCAAGGGGAATACCATCCAGTTCAACCTTTGAGGGCAGCTCGAGCAATTTAGTCATGCCGTTAGGCCCGGCGAAGCGAAATTGTAGCTTGACGGTAATATTTCCGCTTTCCTCATCCCCCCAGATATGGTAGTCGAAATAATCCGATTGAGGTCCATCCTCTGGATGGGAATCCGTGTTGTTATTGCAAGAAAGTAAAAGTATGAGCAGGGAAATAGCGAGAACCGAGATTGGTTTGAACTCATGCATGACCGGTCGAAGCGTTTAGTAAAGTATTAAGAGGCCTTTATCCTGAACTGCTTACAAAGTTCAATAATCAGACCGTAACCTTATCACGAAATTAAACCTCGAAGCATTGCCTTATCTTTGTTGCCCCCCAAAGTGGGCTGTCAAATTGGCTTAGAAAGGGGATATAGCACTGTTTTTGACCTGCTAATCTCTTTTCAAAATGAATTACACAATACCAATAATACAAAATCATGCTTGGTTTTATATCTAAAATTTTTGGTGGCAATAAATCGGAAAAGGATGTAAAAAAACTTCTTCCGATAGTTGAAAAAGTCAGCCATCATTTCACCGCATTTGCATCACTCACCAACGACCAGTTGCGAAACAAGACCCAGGAATTTCGCCAACGCATAAAAGAGCATCTTAGTTCTATTGAAGATACTATTACAGCCCGCAACAAAGCTGCAGAGGAACTCGCTTTCAACGACCTCATGGGTAAAGATGCCATCTACCAGGAAGTAGACAAGTTGAAAAAAGATAAGGATAAGAAGATCGAGGAAATACTCCAGGAAATCATGCCCGAAGCTTTTGCAGTAGTAAAAGAGACGGCTCGCAGGTTTAAGGAGAACTCAGAACTCGTATCGGCGGCCACGCAACTAGACCGTGACTTGAGTGTAAAGAAAGACTACATCACGATCAGCGGCGATCAGGCCACTTATAA
The DNA here is from genome assembly GCA_014379965.1 of Chitinophagaceae bacterium. Classification (GTDB taxonomy): domain Bacteria; phylum Bacteroidota; class Bacteroidia; order Chitinophagales; family Chitinophagaceae; genus VBAT01. The sequence goes on along the minus strand of JACMKU010000102.1, from coordinate 60,539 downwards.
GAATACATGGACGGCCGGCGGTGGACAGATCACCTGGAACATGGTGCATTATGACGTGCAGTTGATCGGTGGAGCCGTTCTCCATTCCGGAAAAATTTCGGAAATGGCGACGGGGGAGGGAAAAACGCTCGTTTCAACTTTGCCAGCTTATCTCAACGCCTTGCCTGGAGAAGGCGTCCATATCGTAACCGTCAATGATTACCTCGCACGACGTGACCAGGAGTGGAATGGGACCATCTTTGAATGGCTAGGTCTAAGAGTGGATTGTATTGACAAGCACCAGCCCAATACCGAAGAAAGAAGACAGGCATACCTGGCCGACATTACCTATGGCACTAATAATGAATTTGGCTTCGACTATCTCCGCGATAACATGGTGCATACGCCCGAGGAAATGGTTCAACGCAAACATCACTTCGCGATGGTCGATGAGGTAGATTCCGTATTGATCGACGATGCACGAACGCCTTTGATCATTTCTGGTCCGGTGCCGAGGGGTGACGATCAGCAATTCCATGTGCACAAGCCTAGAATACAACAACTCGTCCAGGAGCAGGAAAGAATCGTTCGCCATTCATTGAATGAGGCCAGGCGATTATTTGAAAAAGGTGAGGACGACCCGAAGACTGGCGGTCTCTTTCTTTTCAGGGCTTTCCGCGGATTGCCAAAATATGGCCCGCTGATCAAGTTTCTTAGTGAGTCTGGGAATCGTGTGAAAATGCAGAAGGCCGAAAATTATTATCTGCAGGATCAACAAAGGAACATGAAGCTCGTAGATGAAGAGTTGCTGTTTCATATAGATGAAAAACAAAACTCCGTCGATCTTACAGATCGCGGGTTGAATATGATCACTCGATCTGGAGAGGATACTGAATTCTTCGTACTTCCTGATATTGGAGTAAGACTTGCGGAAGTTGAGAAGGATGCTTCCCCGCCCGAGGAGAAACTTCAGCAGAAGGAAGCGTTGTTGAATGACTATGCTCAGAAAGCCGATCGAATACATACGGTACAACAACTATTGAAGGCATACACATTGTTTGAAAAAGACGTCGAGTACGTGGTGATGGATGGCGCGATCAAGATCGTGGACGAGCAGACGGGTCGTATCCTCGATGGTCGCCGTTATAGTGATGGATTACACCAGGCCATCGAGGCGAAGGAAAATGTGAAGATCGAAGCGGCAACACAGACGTATGCGACTGTTACCCTGCAGAATTATTTCAGGATGTACCATAAGCTCGCCGGTATGACGGGTACAGCTGAAACCGAAGCCGCGGAGTTGTGGAGCATATATAAGCTCGACGTGGTGACTATCCCTACCAATATTCCGATGGTCCGCCTGGACAAACAAGACCTGGTATATAAGACAAAACGCGAGAAGTTCAAATCCGCGATAGATGAGATAGAGGCGTTGAGAAATGCAGGAAGACCGGTGCTTGTTGGTACAACATCTGTAGAAATAAGTGAATTGTTAAGCAGGATGCTTCAACAAAAGAAGATCCCACATAATGTATTGAACGCAAAACAACACGCTCGCGAGGCCCAGATTGTTGTGGAAGCAGGGATGCCCGGAGCTGTGACTATTGCCACGAATATGGCTGGTCGTGGTACCGACATCAAACTCGGACCAGGTGTGAAGGAAGCGGGTGGTCTTGCAATTATTGGTACAGAGAGACACGAGAGCCGTCGCGTCGACAGGCAGTTGCGTGGTCGTGCGGGACGCCAGGGTGATCCTGGCACGTCGCAGTTCTATGTATCACTAGAAGATGACCTGATGCGCATGTTCGGTAGCGAGCGAATCGCCGGCCTGATGGATAAGCTTGGATACAAAGAAGGTGATGTTATTCAACATAGCATGATCAGCAATAGCATCCAGCGCGCACAGAAGAAAGTAGAGGAAAACAATTTTGGAATTCGTAAACGCCTGCTCGAATATGATGACGTGATGAACGCCCAGAGAAACGGGGTTTATGGAAAACGTCAACACGCTCTCTTCGGCGAGCGCCTTGCGCTCGACATCGACAATGCCTTCTCCGTAGTGGCGGAAAGTCTAGTTACCGGTTTCAGGGAGCAGGAAGACTACGAGGGCTTCAAGCTCGCATGTATCGTCAATTTCGGGTTGGATACGAAGATCGCTGAAGAGGAATTCAAGAGAGGTGATCTCAATGGCACCATCGATCGGCTTTATGCAGAGGCTACGGATCGTTACAGCCAGCATAAGGAAGACCTGAAGAAACAGGTAGTGCCCGTCTTCAAAAATATTCGCCTGACACAAGGAAGCCATATTGAGAATGTGGTGGTGCCATTTACAGATGGAAAAAAGGTTATGAATGTCCTTGCACCCTTAGAGAAATCACTCAGCTCAAATGGTGAGGAAGTGACGGCGGCGCTGGAAAAAACCATCACACTCGTCGTGATCGACGAAGCATGGAAGGAACATCTTCGCGCAATGGATGATTTAAAACAAAGCGTGCAGACTGCCTACCTTGAGCAGAAAGATCCGCTGGTCATATATAAGATACATGCCTACCAGTTGTTCAGGAACATGAATAACGAGGTTAACAAGGATATCGTATCCTTCCTTTGCCATGGTTCAATCCCGATACAGCAGGAAAATGCTCAATTAAAGGAAGGCCGCCAGCAGAAGACCGACTACAGTAAGATGAAGGCCAATAAGGAAGAGGTTGACGCTGCTGGTGATGACTATGGGGCTAACGAGAGGGACCAGTTTGAACCCGGTGGTGGTCCGGCAGTAAGGCAGGAGCCGGTTAAGGTCGCCCCCAAGATTGGGAGAAATGATGTTTGCCCTTGCGGAAGCGGAAAGAAGTATAAACACTGTCACGGTAAAGATCTCTGATGTTTGGCCATTGAATTGAGCCAAACCGCCTGATTATCATTTGAAAAATATCAATTAATGCCCCTGCTTACAAGTGGGGGCATTTCTTTAAGCGTTGGGCAGCAAGGTTTAAAACATTATACGGTAAATACTGTGTTCCCATTCGTATTTGTACTATTGGTTTCGGGTAAATACTGCAATAAGTTTGCGTTCGATTACGACAGGGAAACGAAAACATACGAGAAGACACAGAGTTCCCTGAAATCCGATACCAACGAAAACCAAACCTTAAAACCAGGCCCGGTCCTGATCCATCGAAAACCAAAATGACCTCTAAGTGTACCCTCCTGACTCTCGCTAGCATTATTGCAGCAACGCTCCCTGTTACAACGGTAAGGGCTACTAACTACAACAACAACGGAACTAGCACGAACTACAGCCTTGTGGCTGGAGACACGCTGAATATCATTTCTGGTACGTATATCGGAAATATAACTGCATTTAGTAGAGATGCTGTAATCAGCATTAACCCATCATCGACATTCCGACCCGCTTCAATAGCTAACGCGAAAGGAATAATCCTCAATTATGGCACCTGCCAGTTTAACTACGCGTTCAATCCTAATGGATATTTCACACTCACTAATCATGGTATTATTAAGATAAGGGGATCTGTTAGTATGAATGGAGGTTCGCAGACCTGGAACAACCGATTCGGCGCTGTCCTTGAGTTCGGTGAAAACGTTATCATGAATTCAGGCTCGGTACTTAATAATGAAGGAACCACCCTGGTTGACGGCGACTTCAACATGAATACCGGTTCGGCATTTACAAATAGGAATATCTTTTCGGGTAATGGTGACCTCACGATAAGTTCCGGAGTATTCGCTAATGAAGGCCAGTTGTCTACAAAGGGTACATTGGCTTTCAACTCAAGTACTACATTCACAAATCAGTGCAGACTGATCACTGAAGGCGGATTCACTAACAACTCAAATAATTTTATCAACCTGGGTCTCCTGTGGATTGGCAAGACAGGTTCCTCGGCTGATCATTTCATCAATAATGGCAACTTCATCAACGGACCTAATGGTGTTGTAAAGAGTGTTAGACTCACAAACAACAGCAATATCACAGGATCTGGAAAGATGTATTTTACTGGCCAGACTATCAACTATGGCACATTCGGAGTATCTGGTTCAACGACTGATACTATCAAGGTATATGATGTGACACGCACTAGCGCTTCCACAATCTTCGACGTTCAATATGGTACGGTTCGTCCGAATATTATCTATCGCAGTTTTTCTGCGCCAGATACAGTGAATGCTTACGGCACTTGCTCAGCTACATATAGGTCGGGCATTGCTTTACCTGTGAAGTGGAATGCATTTTCTGTGTCTCTTGTAGATGAGGCAGCTTCGATCAGCTGGGAATCAGAGCAGGAGAAAGGCACTCATTTCGAAATAGAACGCAGCTATGACGGTGAGAACTTTGCGACCATCGCTATCATTTTGTCTGAAACTAATAAGATAGCTTATACTTTTCAGGATCGCCTGTTGAATACAACTGTGCCGATCGTTTACTACCGCGTAAAGGGTGTTGAACTCAACGGTGCAAAGCAATACACGGAGACGCGTACTGTTCGCTTCACGACCAAGCAGGAAGTCGCTGTACAGGCTTCGCCTAATCCTTTCACAGGAAGTTTCAATATAAATTTTAAATCAGAAGCAAAGAGTGCCGTAACGATCAAGTTGTATAGCATGACGGGTCAGTTGGTTTTCACTAAGAATGCTTCAGCAAATAAAGGATTCAATACATTCTCTATTACAGAAGCGTCGAAACTCGGCAGAGGAATGTACATGGTTCAGTTGAGTTCGAATAATCAGGTTGTTGCTTCTGAGAAGATTGTGAAGCAGTAACTAGTTCGAAAGATGGTACTAAGACCAGAAGTCCGGAAGACGGAAAGTCCGGAAGACCATTCCATCGGAATGAATAGGCTTTACTGATAAGGGCTCCTTCAATACGGCCAGTAAAAAACAAAAGTCCGAAAGACTAAAAGACACCTCAACTTTTTTGAAGGTCTTTCGGACTTTCGGACTTCCCGTCTTTCGGACTATGTTCGGACTATGTTCGGACTATATTAGAACGCCTTCAACTTATACTTCTGATTATACCTGTCATTAAGCTGCTTCTGCTTATCATTCAGGTCAACCTTTCTGCCTTGAATGAATGCATCTGTGACCACGCTCGTCTTCATATCGAGTATATCGCCTTCGCTGATGATCACATTAGCATCCTTACCCACTTCAATGCTACCTGTGCGATCGCTCACGCCGAGAATCTTTGCCGCATTCAACGTAATGGCCTGTATTGCCTCTTCTTTTCCGAGACCATATGCCGCCGCCGTGCCTGCATTAAACGCGAGATTGCGTCCGCGGGTTGATCCGTCTTCATCATTGATTGAGAATAATACACCCGCCTTCTGCAGCATCGCAGGTGTCTTATAGGGCTGGTCCACGTCATCATCCTCAGCCGTTGGCAGGTTGTGTGGCTGATTAAGAATCACGGAGACGTTGTTTTGTTTCAACAGGTCTGCGATCTGCCAACTGTCGCTTCCACCGACAATGACTACGTCGAATCCAAATTCTTTTACGAAGTCAAGCGCTACAAGCATTTGCCTTACTGTATTGGCATGTATGTATAACTTCTGCTTTTTATCGAAAAGTCCTTTAACCGCTGCAAGTTTGAGATTAGTCTCCTCATGAGTCGGAGATGCAGCATAGGCTTTGGCTTCGTTGAAGAATCCTTTTATCATCTCCACTCTTTCGAGACCTTCTTTTATGGGGTCGGTTTGCGGTTGCTGTCCTCCGCCTCCCCCACCTCCGAATCCGCCAAACCTGGGCCTGGGCATCATCGTAGGCATATTGAAATGGATACCTTCATCCGTCTTGTATGCAGCATCCTCCCAGTTCCATGCATCCAATTGAACCACGGAAGAGGAACCACTGAGGAGCCCTCCCTCAGGAACAATATTGGCGAGCAATATGCCATTACTGCGAAGTGTATTGATGATTTTCGAATCCGTATTATATGCGATGAGTGATCGCACATTCGGATTCATATCCCCTATTTCCCTGGAGTCATTCATCGCCCGAACACTTGATACTTCTACAAGACCTAGATTGCTTGAAGGAAGAATAAGCCCTGGGTACACATGTTTTCCTTTTGCGTCTACCGTGGATGCCCCTGCGGGAACAGTTACATTTTTTCCCACTGCTGCAATCTTACCGTCGGTGATGACGATGGAGGCATTTTCAATCACCTGGCCATTGCCTACGTGTACCGTAGCACCGGTAATGACGATCGACGTAGTTTGTTTTGGAGCCGGATATACTGTCTCCTGGCCATTAACCCCAACAAGCAAACAGATTGACACCAGACCTAATAGTATTTTTCTCATTGTTGAATTTTTAATCATTAGAAATTTCATCTCCATCGATAGACAATAACCCATGGTCATGATTATGGTCCGTACAGCTAAGTATTACATTATAGGTGGGTTGTGCTGGAATGACACTCGCCCCGCTCCTCTTCTCACCATTCATTTTCCTTATCAGCCTGTTTCGTTCAGTATCCACTAGTTTACGCAGTTCCTCATCTTTCATTCTATCGAAGTACATAGTGCCATCCACGATCGTGTACAACGCCTTCGCGTAAATGCTAAGCGGATGATCACTCCACAACACTACATCCCCGTCTTTACCGGCTTTCAAACTTCCTACCTTGCTGTCTACATGTAGCATCTTCGCGGGATTCAACGTCACCATCTTCAGCGCGTCTTCTTCGCTAACACCTCCATACTTGATGATCTTGGCTGCTTCCTGGTTTAAGCGCCTGGCCATCTCAGGGTCATCGGAATTGATCGCTACATTGAGGCCGACCTTTTTCATGATTGCAGCGTTGTATGGAATGGCATCCTGCACTTCCATCTTGTAAGCCCACCAATCGGAAAATGTAGATACATGTGCGCCATGCTCCTTCATCTTGTCAGCGACTTTGTATCCTTCGAGAATATGTGTAAATGTATTCACTTTGTATCCCATCCTGTTTGCCACTTCTATCGCACTGTTTATCTCGCTTTGTACATATGAATGGCAGGTGATGAACCGCTTATTGTTCAGTATTTCAACAAGCGCATCGAGTTCAAGATCGCGACGAGGTGCGACTGCTACAACTCCTTTCTTACTTTTGTTCGCTTCATAATCCTTCCATGATCTCTCATAGTCTTTCGCCCTTGTGAAGGCATCGACCAATACTTGTTCCACACCCATTCTCGTATCGGGGTAGCGGTTGTTGTTGGAGTTATTACCAACTGCGAAGGGCGAACGTTTCACGTTCTCACCAAGTGCAAACTTGATGAAGCCATCGGCGCCTTTGAATTTCAAATCGTCGTCGTTACCACCCCATCTTAGCTTGAGTAGTTGCGTCTGGCCGCCAATTACATTTGCAGAACCGTGCAGGATATGCGAAGTAGTAACCCCCCCGCTTAATTGTCGGTAGATATTAATATCATCGGGATTCACATTATCGGCTATACGAACCTCTGAAGTCACGCTCTGACCACCTTCGTTGATCGATGCCGCTGCGATATGAGAATGTTCGTCGATAATTCCTGGAGTGACGTGCTTTCCTGTCCCGTCGATCACTCGGGCACCTGCATCGGAAAGATTCTTTCCAACTGCTGCTATTTTTCCGTTCTTAATTAATACATCGGAATTCTGCATCACTCCCTCCGCTTCATTCGTCCATACTGTCGCGTTGCGAATCAGGATCGTTTCCTGCTTTGGCTGTTGACCTTCCTCCCACCCAAACGGCTCGAACGGATATACCACCTTACCGATCACAGGAATTTCTTTCTTGCGAGCACTATCAGCCTTGGGGTCTGCAGCTTTCACGAACGTGGCCGTCCATGTAAAGGAAGTACCCATAGAGTCAACACCTGTACCATTCCACTCTGTACCATTACTTATTCCGCTTAGACGGTAGGCACTTGGCGGCAAAGGAGCTTCTCCACTCACTCCACGGCCAAAGCCTGGACGTTGTTGTGGATCCGGTGCGCCTTGTGGCCGCTGGCGTCTAACCATTGGCGCATAGTTTAACCGGACAGTCTTACCGTCGAAAGTAAACCTGCTGTTTAAAGTATCCTTGCCGAACATCGTTAGTTGGTTGTTCCCTTTTATATCGAGTGTATAAGTTTCAGTTCCGGTTGGCGAGTGTATGTTGAGGTTATAAGTTCCTGCGATATTCGCCGCTTCATCCTTCACTACGAATTTCATTCCCTGCACCCAGTTTTGGAAGATGCTCGTCTTATCATTGAAAGGCGAGCCAGATGTAATCAGGAAGTTGGCCCACTTACCGACATCAAGACTGCCCACCTGGTTGTAAATACCGAGTATGGTTGCTGGAGTCTTCGTTAGAGCATCCATTGCTCTCGTCTCTGTGAGACCATAGTCCATGGCCTTGCGCAGGTTCGTCCAGAATTGATTGACCGTGCGCAAATCTGCCGTGGTAAGACAAAAAGGAATGCCAGCTTTTTCAAATGCACCAGCATTGGTTGGTGCGAGTTCCCAATGCTTCATATCGTTCAAGGAAACGAATCTCGCATCATTCGGATCTTCCACGTCTTGCGCCTGTGGGTAATTGAGCGGGAGAATGTAGGTAGCACCTGTCGCCTTAATCTCCTTGATACGTTGATATTCATTTTGACCTGCCTTAATAATATACTGTACTCCGAATTCATCTCCGATGCGATCTGCCCTTAGGTCATTCCACTTGTCATTAGCTTCAAATATTTGTGGAAGTCCCAGTTGGTCGTTCCAATATTGAAGAGTGAGGTTTAAGCCTTCGCCTGATGGTTTCGTTTTGTACCATTGTGCATCCAGGAACGACTGCCGTAACAACGCGATTGACCCCATCATTGAACTGGGGTAGCTTTGCCTTGACGTTCCCTTATTGAAAGAGAAATGCGCTGAGGCTTTTTCTTTCAGTATGACCAAATTCTCTTTTTCATTGGCGAGTGTAACTACTGCGCCTGTACCCCTGGCGATGCCATCGCGTATGTGGGATAGAACGGTGCCGAAACCTGCATCACGAAGAGGCTTTGCTTTTGCATCGTCTACTGCGAAGACCTTGAATGCATCCGCATCTGTCTTGATGGCCTGATTCCATCCATAGGCGCCTTTGGTACCAGACGCGAGTTGTGGCTGCTGGCCAGGATTGAATCCTCCTCCTCCGAAACCACCCGGGCCCGTTGTAGTCACTGGCAAACTAGTTCCGTAGTCTGCATATATATCGATGAATGAAGGATAGATGTACTTGCCGCTGCAGTCAACTGTGACGGCATCCTTAGGAATGGTGACATTGTTACCTACGGCTACTATCTTGCCCTTGCGAATGACAAGCGTGGCATTGTTAAGAGTGGTCTGGCCGTCCTTTACGATAGTTGCGTTGGTGAAAGCGAAACATTGCAGCCGGTTATCGGCTACGCCATTTTCCGGGAAGGTGGGTTGGGCAAAACAAGCGACGACGACCAAGTGCAAAGAGGCCATCAACCCAAGTCTTTGTAAGCAGGATCTTTTTCTCATTACAGTAGTTTTTTAATTAGATATCAACGGGAGAATCGAATTTAGGGTAAAAAGTCCGAAAGACGGAAAGACAGAAAGACCGAAAGACGGAAAGACGGAAAGTCCGGAAGACTAGTCTGGAATCAGCAAGGTCTTTCGGTCTTCCGGACTTTCCGTCTTCCGGACTTTCCGTCTTTCGGACTTGATCTTTATTTACCTTTGGCTACACAAATACTTGCTGTATGGGCGCCCCTTCCTCCACATTACTTCCTCAATTTTCTCTTACACCACGTATCGACCAGGTGGGAGTGGAAGAAAGGGCCGCGCGGTTTACCACTAGAAGCATAAAGAAAGAGGCGAAACTTAATGGACTACTGCTTGTGCTCAACATGATCGATCTCACCACACTGGAGGGAAAAGACACCGCCGGCAAAGTGAAACAGTTATGTTATAAAGCAATGCATCCACATGATGCCTATCCAGGACTCCCCGGGGTCGCCGCTATTTGCGTATATCCTTCAATGGTCAAGGTGGCAAAGAAAGCAGTTGACGGTTCGGGTATTAAAATAGCTTCAGTGGCAACCGCTTTCCCGAGTGGCCAGGCACCGCGGGATGTGAAAATCCGCGACACGAAGTACGCTGTCAATGAGGGTGCCGACGAGGTCGATATGGTAATTAGCCGGGGAAAATTTCATGAAGGAGAATACAACTATGTTTTCGATGAGATCGCAGCCATAAAGGAAGCGTGCGGCGAAGCGAGGCTCAAGGTAATACTCGAAACGGGCGAGTTGGGAACACTAGATAAGGTGAGACGTGCGAGCGACATTGCCATGCATGCAGGAGCTGATTTCATAAAGACATCGACCGGGAAAATACAACCGGCGGCCACCATGCCTGTGACCCTCGTGATGCTGGAAGCTATTCGTGATTTCTATTATAAGACAGGCAAGATGATTGGCATGAAGCCGGCAGGCGGCATTTCCAAATCGAAACTTGCTGTTCACTACCTCGTGATGGTAAAGGAAGTGCTCGGAGAGGATTGGTTGACCAACCAATGGTTTCGTTTCGGCGCCAGCAGTCTCGCTAACGATGTACTGATGCAAATCGTAAAGGAGAAAACCGGAGTTTACCAATCCGCTAATTATTTTTCAATTGATTAAGCTGATCTCGGGATTTAAGAATCATTCAACTACTAACAATCATGTCAGTAACAAAAAAGAAAAGTCGCACCAACCCAAAGAGGGAAAATGGGAAGAGCAATACGATCAAACTGAAGTTTGATACGAGTTGGTCTTATGCACCAGCGCCCGAGAGCAAGAGTGCGGCTTCCATCAAACCGCAATATGATCTATTTATAAATGGAGAGTGGCAGAAACCACTGAGTAAAAAATATTTCGAAACATTCAACCCTGCAACGGAGGAGAAACTGTCGGAAGTGGCAGATGCAGGATCAGCAGACGTAGACAAGGCCGTGAAGGCCGCGCGTAATGCATATGATAACGTATGGAAGAAAATGGTGCCGAAGGAACGGGCCAAGTATATTTTTCGGATCGCGAGGATGATACAGGAACGTGCCAGGGAATTAGCCATTATCGAAACTCTCGATGGAGGGAAGCCGATTCGCGAGAGCCGTGATTTCGATGTCCCAACCGCCGCCAATCATTTCTTCTACTATGCCGGGTGGGCGGATAAACTTGAATATGCATTTCCTAATAGAAAAGCAGTTCCTCTTGGTGTGGCAGGCCAGATCATACCATGGAATTTTCCATTATTAATGGCAGCATGGAAGATTGCCCCTGCGATTGCTACCGGTAATACCGTCGTGTTAAAGACCGCTGAGTCGACGCCTTTAACTGCGCTTAAACTTGCGGAGATAATCGAGGAGTCGGGACTTCCACCCGGCGTAGTGAATATTATCACAGGGGCTGGAGAGACAGGCGCGGCGCTCGTCAATCATCCGGGTGTGGACAAGATTGCATTCACGGGATCTACTGATGTAGGAAAGATCATCCAGCGCGCCATTGCGGGAACACACAAGAAGGCGACATTAGAACTGGGTGGTAAGGCGGCCAATATTATTTTCGACGACGCACCCATTGACCAGGCGGTCGAAGGAGTCATCAATGGCATCTACTTCAACCAGGGACATGTATGTTGCGCTGGTTCGCGGTTATATGTACAGGAATCAATTGCGAAAGAGGTGATTCGCAAATTAAAAGATCGGATGTCCTCATTGATAGTAGGCGACCCGATGGATAAGAACACCGATATCGGTGCAATCAATTCCCGCTCACAACTAGAGACGATACAGAAATACCTGAAGATAGGAAGAGAGGAAGGTGCCGAAATGTATGAAAGCGGTTGTCCGCTGCCTGGTAAGGGGTACTGGTGCCGCCCGACGCTTTTCACCAATGTGGCACAGAGCAATCGCATTGCGCAGGAAGAGATCTTTGGTCCGGTACTCTCGGTCCTCACGTTCCGTACCGATGATGAGGTGATCGAGAAGGCGAATAACTCACCTTACGGGTTGAGTGCTGGCGTGTGGACGGATAAAGGCTCGAAAATATTCAACATGACGCGCAGGATGCGTGCAGGTGTGATATGGGCAAATACGTTTAATAAATTTGATCCATCCTCTCCTTTCGGCGGATACAAGGAGAGTGGATTTGGAAGGGAGGGGGGGCTGCATGGACTCGCTGCATACGTAACACTGGAAAACGTTTAACGTTTAAGGGTTTAACGTTCATATTGCAGAGGGTTAACTACAGCGAGCGACTTTCCTCCGTAAGAACGTTAAATGTTAAACATTAAACGATAAACGATAAAGACTTTTAAACTTTTTTAAACTCGCGAAAGCATGGGAAAGACTTTAGTAAATAAATCTTCACTCACCATCAGTGAGAACGGTCTCGAGAAACCGACATCGTCTAAGCGACTGGAAGTGTTGAAGACTTATAAGATCTATATAGGCGGACAGTTTCCCAGGACTGAGTCGGGACGTTATTATGTTCCTACGAATGAGGCCGGTAAGAAGTTGGCCAATGTTTGCCTTAGTTCCCGTAAGGACTTCCGGAATGCAGTAGTGGCGGCGAGGGGCGCAGTCAGTGGGTGGAGCGGTCGCGCGGCTTTTAATCGCAGCCAGATATTATACAGGATGGCAGAAATGTTAGAGGGAAGGAAGGCGCAGTTTATCGATGAGTTAATTGAACAGGATAATACAAAAGCTAAGGCGGAGAAAGAAGTAAATCTCGCGATTGACAGGTTGATCTATTATGCTGGATGGTGTGATAAGTTTCAACAGATATTCAGCAGCGTGAATCCGGTCGCATCCTCGCATTTCAATTTCTCTGTGCCAGAAGCTACTGGTGTTGTAAGCATCATTGCACCACAAGGTGACTCGTTGCTTGGCCTGGTATCGGTGATGGCGCCGGTGATTGCGGGTGGTAATACCTGCGTGATCCTTGCCTCCGAGACCAAACCTCTGTGTTCAGTGACTTTTTCAGAAGTTTTGCATTCATCCGACCTACCAGGGGGCGTTGTGAATATTTTAACAGGAAAAATTCAGGAGCTTGCCTCGTGGTTCGTGGACCATATGGATGTGAATGCAACCATCTATTGCGAAAAGGATTCTAATACGCAGAAGTCGATGCGGGAGAAATCAGCGCTTAACCTGAAACGCATCTTCTTTTATGATAAAGTGAACTGGTATAGTGCCGCAGGTCAATCACCGTACTTCATCTTGGATACACAGGAGATCAAGACTACGTGGCACCCGGTTGAGAACATTGCGAGTGCGGGGGCTGGTTATTGATTGACAACTTGATGTCGTTCTAATCATATCTTAAATACGAATAAACTCTAGTTTGGTAGAGTTTTTGAATATAATTTATACATGAAACGTCTTATCTTCTTATTTGCCCTCATTATCTCCATTAATTCATATTCCCAGGATAGTAACCAGGTGATCGTACACAAGGATCCGCGCCTGGACTTGCTTGTGAAGAAGCAGATACAGATAAACGAGCAATCAAGTCGTGAAGGACGTAAGTCAGGCAAAGGTTATCGCCTGATGATCATCAGTACCAGCAACCGCGACGAGGCTATTGCAGCCAAGACAAGAGTGTACACCTATTTCCCTGAACTGAAGGCATATCTATGGCATCAGTCTCCCTACTATAAATTAAAAGCAGGAAACTTCAAAGAAAGGAAGGAAGCGGAAGAGTATCAACAAAGGATGAGTATTTATTTTCCGAAGGGAGTGTTCATCATGAATGATATTGTGGAGTTGAAGCCTGAGAAGAGGGAAGAGGATCTGTAATTTAGACAGTAAGTCCGAAAGACTATTGTGGTAATCGGAGAAACTTTCACCTTCTCATCCTACACGGAAATTCCCAAATTAGTTCTGGTCTTTCGGACTACTCTTCGTTCGCACTTCTCGATTCAGTATTTTTGCCCCATGCTCCAAAAGATCAAAGCGCTGGCTCAGCAATATGCTCCTGAATTCGTCGAGATTCGTCACCATCTGCATGCCCACCCTGAATTAAGTTACCAGGAATTCGAGACGTCAAAGTTTGTCCAGGAAAAATTGAATGGGCTAAAAATCCCATTCGAGATCAAGGCAACTACAGGCGTGATCGGCCTGATCAAGGGAAAGAATCCCGAGAAGAGGATTATTGCACTTCGGGCTGACATGGATGCGCTTCCGATAAAGGAAGAAAACAATATAAGCTATAAATCGAAAAATGAAGGCGTCATGCATGCGTGCGGTCATGACGTACATACGACCTGCCTGTTGGGAGCGGCGAAGATTCTCAATGAACTGAAGGAAGAGTGGGAAGGGACGGTGAAACTAATATTCCAGCCGGGGGAGGAAAAGAATCCGGGTGGCGCAAGCTTACTGATTAAGGAAGGAGTATTGAAAGACCCTGAACCAGCCTCGATATTTGGGCTGCATGTTCATCCAGGTCTTGCAGTAGGAAAAATGAGTTTTCGTGCGGGAAAAGTAATGGCGAGTGCAGATGAGATCTATATCACTGTAAAGGGAAAAGGCGGTCACGCTGCTGCCCCACATCTTTGTATCGATCCGATATTAATCGCGTCGCACCTGATCATCGCGCTACAACAAATAGCCAGCAGGCACAATAATCCGCATAACCCCACGGTACTATCGATCACCTCATTCCAGGGAGGCGCCACCACCAATGTCATTCCCAACGAAGTAAAACTCAAGGGCACATTCAGGGCGATGAATGAGACCTGGCGCTTCAAGGCACACGACCTGATTAAAAAAATGGCCACCGATCTGGTGCATAGCATGGGTGGTGAGATTGACTTATTGATTGACGTTGGATATCCCTCGGTTTATAACAATGAAGAGTTGAACGGCATAGCGAGGCTGATGGCCGAGGAGTTTGTTGGGACAGGAAACGTAGAAGAGACCGAGCCGCGGATGGGTGCTGAGGACTTCGGATATTATTCTCAACAGATACCGGGTTGTTTCTTCCGACTTGGTGTAATGAATGAGAAAAAAGGAATTACTTCCGGCGTGCATACGCCTACTTTCAATATCGACGAATCAGCAATCGAGACGGGAATGGGAATGATGGCGTGGTTGGGAGTCGGGCTGTGCCCGCCGAAGCGTAGCGAAGGAGGGAATTAGGAATTTGGAATTAGGAATTAGGAATTGGGCTGTGCCCCTCGTAACCTTGGCGAAGGCGGGAATGGGAATTGACAGATCCGTTCGAATTTTCGAATGAAACGACCCAAACCCCACTAGCCACTAGCCACTCGCCACTAGCCACTAGCCACTAGCCTCAACTGACATCTAAAATGATTCATCTAATCGAATAATTAAACGAAAACTGATATACCGGTTGAGAATAATCCAGCTCAAGTGGCTTGATGTATTCGTAGAAGATCAACTTGATGTTGACGAGATTATTTATTTCTACACCAAATCCAGCGGAATAGCCAGAATAAACACCATTCGTTAGGATACCAGGAAGGAAATCTTTGAGTATAAATGGCGAGCTGTAACAGATATGCAGCCTGCAAAGAAGCCAGAATATTCCCATTTCTTCGTGGTTTGTTTTTTCCCACGCGCCAGTTTGGAAGTATAATCCTGCAGAAAAAAAGCTGTTAAGGAAATTAATCGGTCGGCCAGTAGATGGATTCATGGCAGGTCCCACTTTGTACCCCGTTAATATTTTTTCTCCTACTTGATATAGAAACCCTAGCCTGCTAACGGAAAGGGCATTAGAAAAATAAAACTTCCCCTCACTCGAAATATTTATCAAGCCGCTTAGTGGATTGATAAAAGCATGGAACAGGTGATCGTTCGATCGGACTCCACCAATTGATACCTGTTGTTGAAAGTTGTTAGCGGTTACACCTGAGTAAAATGAAAGTGGAACTGCAAATCTCCCGGGCTCACCGATATATACTCTGATCAGGCGTGCCGAAGCACTCATCTGGCCGTTATTAAGAATATCAATAAAACCATTCGTAAATATCTCAGGCTTGCCTGAAGATTGAGTCGGCACGATCGAATTTCGTTGACCGCTTGTATCTGCGACCTGACTCCTGCAATCGAGGCATAGGCTGAATGATAAGATTGACACTAACAAGGGGATTTTGTTTTTTTCCATATTGCGCATTTCAGCGAAATAAAGAAGAGCTTAAAGTTCTATGAAAGCGATAAGGCGGTGATGGACGTTTTTTTCATCGTCGTCAACGGAGGGAAGATTTTAACCTTATTTGACAACTGTCCACGGGTTTTTTTCTTTTATAAGTCCGTTTTATTAACGAGAGGAAGCATCCTGCAATGAAGATTCAATCGTAATGGTTTGATTATTTTTATCGCTCTATGTAAGAAAAAAGTGGAGAAGGACCTTTTATATCAAATAGCACTTTCACTCGTTCCCAATATCGGACCCGTGCAGGCTAAACTCCTGCTCCAACACTTTGAACCGGCGGAAATATTTCACGCCCGTAAGTCTGATCTCGAGAGAATTGAAGGCATCGGCAGCATCAAGGCCGATAACATTAAGCACTTTGACAATTTCAAAGCCGCCGAACAAGAAATTTCATTCATTCGAAAGTATGGGATACAACCTCTGTTCATTACCAATCCCGACTATCCTCAGCGTCTTCTCAATTGCTACGACTCTCCTATCATGTTATACTATAAAGGCAAGGCTGATCTCAATGCTTCAAGAATCGTATCCGTTATCGGAACGAGAAACAACACCGAATATGGAAAGCAACTATCGGAAAACTTCATTTCGGGTCTTAGCGCTTTAGGCGTACTCATCGTCAGCGGCCTTGCCTATGGCATCGACGCCATAGCACACAAGACGGCCATTCGAAACGGACTTCCTACAGTCGGAGTTCTTGCCCATGGCCTGGACCAGGTATATCCATCACAACACGCCGAACTGGCGAAGGAAATGGTCAGGCAAAAAGGAGGTCTTCTCACAGAATTTCGTAACAACACGAAGCCGGATAAACATAATTTCCCTACACGCAATAGGCTCGTAGCCGGTATGGCCGATGCCACCGTTGTTATCGAAACGGGAAGCAAGGGTGGCAGTATGATTACCGCCGAATTGGCAAACGGATATAATCGCGATGTGTTCGCGTTTCCCGGACGTGTTGCTGATAACAAGAGCGCAGGATGTAATGCTTTAATAAAAAACAACAAAGCCCTTCTCATCACGGAAGCGAAGGACCTGGTGAACCTGATGAGATGGGATGAAATGGACCGGGTACCTGCGCGGCGTCAAAAGGAACTTTTCATTGAGTTGAGCAATGCCGAGAAGACCGTTCTTACCGTTTTTAAAGACAAGGAGATCGCCCATATTGACGAGATCAACTATCGAAGCGGGCTCACCACCAGTGCGGCCGCAGCGGCCATCCTGAGCCTTGAAATGCAAAATGTAATAGTATCTTTACCCGGCAAACTTTACCGGCTGGACTGAATCATTCACATGAGGCAACGAAACAACCTGTTTGGTTGTCATTATCCCTAAAAAATTCTATTTTATTTTTCATGGCTGCCCTACGATCAGTTTTCACCTTTTTGGCTCTTTTCCTTCTTGTACATCTTTCTGAGATCATGGCCCAGCCCTGTACAGAACTCGGCCAAACGCCATCGACGGCGTTCCCTGTTTGCGGCACATCAACCTTCACCCAATCGACCGTTCCTCTTTGCAATACGCACGATCTCTTCGTGCCAGGTTGCTCAGGTGGCACCGGCGCAGATTATGCCAACAAGAACCCCTTCTTCTATAAATTCACCTGTTTCAGCGCAGGCACGCTAAGCTTCCTGATCACACCCCTCGCGGCCAATGAAGATTATGATTGGCAACTCTGGGATATCACTGGCAGGAATCCAGATGATATTTTTACTGATCCATCGCTAGTGGTGACTGGTAACTGGGCAGGCACTTACGGCACTACTGGCGCTTCTGCCACGGGTGTCACCAATATCGAATGCGGTTCGAGTCCTACTTCCAACAGACCCACTTTTGCGAGATCACCAGTGTTGGTTGTCGGACACGAATATCTTCTTCTCGTCAGTCATTTCACCGACGGTCAGAGTGGGTACACGCTAAACTTCGCCGGTGGATCGGCTGTCATCACTGACCCTACCGAACCGCACCTTACGAGTGCGAAACCCGACTGTGATGGAAAGACGATCCGCGTGAAAATGAATAAGAAAATGCGATGTGCGAGCCTCACCCCCGCGGGATCTGAATTCAGTATATCCCCCGCAGTGACAACAGTCGTGTCTGCCGTCTCGACCTCCTGCTCATCGGGCTTCGATTTCGAAGAAGTAGTAATCACGCTAGCCAATAGCCTGCCGAATGGAAATTACCAACTGATCATTAATAGTGGAAGCGATCTCAATTCCCTGCTGGACAATTGTGACAGGCCCATACCTTCGGGTGAACAGGTGGCCTTCTTCTACGCCGTTCCTCAACCCATTTTCGCAGACAGCCTTGCGAAGATCACCTGTTCTCCGACCTCATTAAAAGTATATTTTCCGAAGCGAGTTGCCTGTAGCACGATATCGGCGGATGGAAGCGACTTCCTGGTGACTGGCCCCTCTCCTGTTACGGTGATAAGTGCAGCCGGCACCTGTACAGATGGTCTTAGTGATTTCATTACAATTCAACTCGCGAGCCCTATTTATACAAAAGGAAACTATACACTCACCCTTAGAGCCGGCAACGATGGCAGCACCGTATTGGATGAATGCAATATCGAAATGCCTCAACATTCATTACCCTTCACTACGGCTGATACAGTGTCCGCAGTGTTTAACATTACCAGTCAACTGGGATGCAGGGAGAATACATTACTGCTCGCACATGACGGAGCTCATGATGTGAATAAGTGGCGTTGGACATTCAATGACAGTATACATGCTTCAACACAGACGCACACAATTGTATTTCCGGCCACAAGTTCGAATACCGTATCACTTTTCGTTACTAATGGCGTCTGTACCGATTCAGTTTCTGTCCCAATCATCATGGACAATGAAGTAAAGGCTGCATTCGAGATGCCATCTGACATTTGCCCCGAAGATTTATTTACTGCGACGGACACCAGCAGCGGCCTCATCGATGCCTGGCAATGGAGTTTTGGAAATGTGGCTTCGAGTTCATTGCAGGAACATGCGCCGGTACAATTTCCGCGAAACAATATCGAATCCTATTACATGGTCAAGCTCCGTGTTACGAATAATGCCATTGGATGCACAGACAGTATCAGTAAACGGCTTCGTGTGCTTAACAATTGTTTTATCGCAGTCCCAACCGGATTTACACCAAACAATGATGGCAAGAATGACTACCTCTATCCAAATAATGCCATCAAAGCGCGAGACCTGGAGTTTCGGGTTTATAACAGGTGGGGGCAACAGGTCTTCGCCACGCGGAATTGGCAGGAGAAATGGGATGGTAAGATCAATGGTATACTTCAGGCCCCCGGTGTATTTGTTTGGTTCCTTCGCTACACACACACCACAACGGGACAACAGGTATTTCAGAAGGGTACGACCACGTTGATCCGATAGAATTCCCCAACATTCCAGGTATTGAGGCGAGATGATCGTTGTGGATCATGTTCTAAATATTTTGCCGAATTTCGTAGGGCTAATCCCACTGTCCGGGAGCTAACCAATGAAAATAAGAAGCCTTTTTGTTTTTCTCCTGCTAATGCATGGGTTTATCAACGGATATGCCCAGCCTCCCTGCACTACACTAGGGCAGAATCCAACGACGGCCTTTCCCGTTTGCGGACTTACGACGTACTCGCAAAGCTTCGTACCGCTGTGCGGTGGAAGATTAATTCCGGGACCTTGCAATGAGACGCTGAGGGACTTCAATCCATTCTGGTATAAATTCACCTGCTATACCGCGGGATCGTTGGGATTTGTGATCACCCCTAATAGCCCTGCAGATGACTACGACTGGCAAGTATTCGATATCACCGGTCGAAATCCAAATGATGTATACTCTGACCCGACGCTGTTTGTCTGCTGTAACTGGTCAGGGTTCACGGGCACAACAGGGGCTACTCCTTCAGGTACCGGCCTGGTCAATTGCTCGGGAGGGGTACCAATCAACAGTTCAATGCCTACACTGATTGTTGGACATGAGTACCTCTTGCTGGTTAGTAATTTCAGTAATTCGCAACAGGGATATAGCCTCGAATTCACGGGTGGTACTGCGAACATAACGGACCCATTGACACCTAATGTAATCAGTTCGACAGCGAATTGTGAAGGCACGCAGGTCACCATAAGATTTAATAAAAGCATGCGCTGCAATAGTCTTGCCCCAAACGGAAGTGATTTCACGATTAACAATGGGGTTATTGTATCGGCAACCAGCGTCGGCTGTACCGCAGGGTTCGATCTCGACAGCGTACTTGTTACCCTTGCCGCACCGCTTCCACCGGGTACTCATTCGATAGCCATGGCCAATGGTGCAGATGGTAATACACTCTTGGATATCTGCGGTACGGCAATACAAGTAGGAAACAGCGCCTCTTTTTCCATTAATGCACAAAGTCCGGTTGCAATGGGTGCAGTAACTCCACCAACTTGCGCACCCACTTCCCTTACCTTGACATTTCCTGAACTGATCAAATGCAACTCAATAGCGACGAATGGAACGGACTTTGTAATTTTCGGTCCCAGCTCAACAAGCACTACTAGTGCCACTGTGACCAACTGTGATGCGAACGGGAACGGAAGTATCATCACTCTTCAGTTAGCGACGCCATTGATAACTGCAGGCAACTATGAGGTTAGAGTAGTAACTGGCAGCGATGGAAATACGGTGACCGCTCAATGTGGCCGTGCGGTACCATTAGGGGCTGCAGCTCCATTCACGATTGCTTCACAAGCACCTTTGAGTATGGGAACTCTACAGCAACCGGATTGTGCGCCTAGCTTACTCACCATTGACTTTCCACAGCCTATCAATTGCACTTCCATTGCCGCAGATGGGAGCGACTTCACGATCACTGGTCCATCCGGGGTGGTAATCACCGTTGCTGCGGGGCAGTGTACATCTAGCCAACAGGCCAACACTATTAACATTCAACTTGCCGCACCCATTACAGTGAGTGGTACATATCAGTTGCAAATCAGGTCTGGAAATGACGCCAATACCCTTGTAGGTGATTGTGGTCGTATAGTTCCAGCAGGCATGTCTGCGCCGTTCACAATTCCCGATGCCCCACCTGCTCTTCCTGACACTGTGATAGTGCCAGGTTGTGAGCCCATCAAGCTCACAATTGTTATGGACACAACCATTAGGTGCTCGTCTATCGCTTTCGATGGCACTGACTTCAACATCACTGGGCCACAGGCGGTAACCGTAGTCAGCGCAACAGGCGTTTGCAATGGAAATGCATTAGTGACAACAATTGAACTTACGCTCGCTGCTCCTATAGTCACCGGAGGGATTTATACTATACAGTTTGTAACCGGTAGCGACGGGAATTCGCTGCTTACCGAATGCTCTCGCCCAACTCCGATAACATCGATCAGTTTTAGCGTGATTGATACGGTATCGGCCGACTTCCAGTATCAGATTGCATACGGGTGTGTGATGGATACCATTACTTTTTCACATGATGGAAACAATGGTATCAATGATTGGAAATGGACAATCAATGGCGCCGCTGTTAGCAGCTCGCCGACGTTCACCCAAACTTTTCCTGCATCCAGTCAGAACCAGATACAACTGACCGTATCTAATGGATTGTGTACAGATACACACACTTCCCAGATTATATTGGATAATAAAGTGACTGCTTCATTCGAAGCACCAGATATCATCTGTCCGGAGGATACGGTCCGTTTCATAGACCGTAGTGTGGGTACCATCGACTTCTGGGAATGGACATTCGGTAATGGCCAGGTAAGTTCACTGCAATCACCACCGGGACAGATGTATCCTTTGACCGGATCCGAAACTTTTTACAGCGTTTCATTGATAGTCGGGAACAATCTTGGATGCCGGACTACCTCAACGCAAACGATCAAGGTACTTGGCAGTTGCCTGATAGCTGTACCAACTGCATTTACCCCAAATAATGATGGAAAGAATGATTTCCTCTTTCCGTTAAATGCGCTCAAAGCAGACGACCTGGACTTCAAGGTTTTCAATCGATGGGGTGAATTGGTTTTTCATTCGAAAGATTGGAGAAGACAATGGGATGGGAAGGTGAATGGCATTACGCAGGGTACGGGTGTCTTCATCTGGACGTTGAGCTATACCGATAGGACCACTCGCGTGAAGTTTAATCTGAAGGGAATGACGACGTTGATACGATAGGAGTGAGTGGTCAGTAGTGAGTTGTCAATGGTCAGTGGTGAGTGGAGGCTGATTATAGTGACTACCGACAAGCTTCAGGCGTGGCCCAAGCAACTAAGCAACCAATCAACCATTCAACTACGACCCAAAATTCCATTTTCCCATTTAACCCAGCCCACCTATCTTTGCCCATGGCAACAAGAAATTTTTCCTCCACCGGCAATTCTCCCACTAAGCGCACAGTTTTTTCCGAAAACGATAAATTTTTAAATGAAGGTTTAACCTTCGACGACGTATTGCTGGTCCCCGGCTATAGCCAGGTCTTGCCCCGCGATGTCGACATCTCCAGCAGACTTACCCGCGACATTATATTAAACGTCCCGCTGCTTTCCGCGGCGATGGATACGGTGACAGAGGCCTCACTCGCAATGGCACTCGCGAGGGAAGGTGGACTTGGCATTCTACATAAGAACATGACGATTGAGAAACAGGTTGAGCAGGTGAGGAAGGTCAAACGTAGCGAAAGCGGTTTGATCATCGATCCAGTAACGCTAACAGCGGATGCAACGATAGGCGATGCGCAACGTATCATGCGGGAAAACAAGATCGGGGGCATACCTATTGTCGACAAAGGTGGAAAGCTGGTCGGCATACTGACAAACCGTGACCTTCGATTCGAGGATAACCCAAAAAGAAAGGTGAGCGAGGTGATGACGAAGGAAAATCTCTATACGGCGCCAGAAGGAACTGACCTGAAGAAGGCTGAACAATTATTCAAGAAAACAAAGGTTGAGAAACTGCCGATCATCAATAAGCAGGGAAAGCTTACGGGACTATTTACCTACAGCGATATATTGAAACTGAAAAGTCATCCGAATGCAGTAAAAGATGGGTATGGCCGTCTGCTGGTGGGCGCTGGCGTAGGAATCACGAAGGATTTGATGGACAGGGTAGACGCGTTGCAGACAGTGGGTGCTGATGTGATCGCGCTTGATAGTGCGCATGGGCACAGTATGGGAGTCATCAACGCATTGAAGGAAGTAAAGAAGAAATTTAAAAAGATGAGTGTCATCGCTGGCAACGTGGGAACTGCTGCTGGTGCTCTCGCCCTCGCGGAAGCGGGTGCGGATGCGGTAAAGGTAGGTATCGGTCCGGGCTCGATCTGCACTACCCGAATAGTAGCAGGCGCGGGAGTACCGCAACTCACGGCGATTATGGAGGCATATTCGGTATTGAAGCAAAGGAACATTCCCATCATTGCCGATGGAGGTATTCGATATACGGGTGACATGGTGAAGGCATTGGCGGCAGGAGCCAGTTGCGTGATGATGGGAAGCATCTTCGCCGGTACGGAAGAGAGCCCGGGTGAAACGATCATCTACGAAGGAAGGAAGTTCAAAGAATACAGGGGAATGGGATCCTTGGGAGCGATGGCGACCGGTAGCAGCGATCGTTACTTCCAGGATGTAGAGGACGACGTGAAGAAATATGTACCGGAGGGCATCGAAGGCCGGGTGGCATACAAAGGCACGTTGAAAGAAGTAGTTTATCAATATACAGGCGGCCTGCGAGCGGGAATGGGCTATTGTGGAGCAAAAGATATTGCAGAATTAAAACAATCAACTTTCGTCAAGATCACCAATGCAGGAATGAGAGAGAGTCATGCGCATGATATTGAGATAACGAAGGAAGCACCGAATTATAGTAGGCGTTGAGTTTGTTGATTAAGTTGATTAAGTTGATTAGGTTGACTGGTCGAGTGTCTCTTCACAGCCATATTCAACCTAATCAACTCAATCAACCTAGTCAACTCAATCAACTCAATCAACCTAATCAACCCTCACTCATCCACCACGTCAAACGTTATCGGCTGCGTCCTATACGCCTTCACATGTTGTTTGTTTTGGAATGCGGGTTCCCACTTCTTTGATTTGCGGATCACGCGAATTGCTTCCTGCTCCAGACCATAGCCATGACTTGTCAGTGCCTTTATATCACTCACGTTGCCGTCGATGTCAACGACGAATTGGACTAGCACTGTATATCTTCCTGTAGGAGCACCATGTTGACCAGGCATGCTTGGATCGAGATTCTGTCGAAGAAATTTTTCCCAGTTGCCATTGAATTTTGCATCTATCTCGACAGTGGTGAATGGCTCGTTGGATACAACATTCTTATTCTCTTCGATGATACCCTTATTGTCGTCAAGCTCCTTTGGCTCTACTACCCCCGTATAGTCAAGCCCATCTGTCGGCTTCACATCAATAACGGCTGTCTGCAAGTCCTCTTGCGTTGGGGGCGGTTCAACTATATCCTTGTCCACCATTTTGAAATCAGTTAATTTCTCAGTACGTACCTGTGGTTCCGGTTCCTTCTTTTTCAGCTCGATTATCGGCTCATCCTTCTTTTCCTCTTGCGAAATTGCAGTCAATTCAACTACTCGGGAAGTTAAGAATCCATCCTGCTTTGGACGAAGAGAATTCGCCCACAGCGTACCTCCGAAGATCAACGCGGCGAGGCTACCTGTGAGGATTAAGGCTTTCTTGATTCGTTGTGGGTAAGTGGCGCGCAGCTCGTAAGCTCCATACTCTTTGTTCCTGTCATCGAAGATCAGGTCAAGAATATTTGCTGATAGAATTTTGTTTGGTTCCATGATTTAAATGTTTAATCATGAGACCGCTCCTAAAAAAATTTCCATAAAAAAATATATCCTCTAAAATCTTGTGGAATATTATCACCCCAACATCAATGGGCAATGGGCAATGGGCAATGGGCAATGGGCAATGGGCAATGGGCAATGGGCAATGGGCAATGGGCAATGGGCAATGGGCAATGGGCAATGGGCAATGGCTTATTGACTATTGCTTATTGAATTTTTGGTAGTAGAAAGAAAACATGAGCAGTAATATCCCGATGATCAGGAATGAAATGATCTTTTGTATTGTCGAGAAGTTGAGTGTATCGAATAGCAGCAATTTTCCCAATGTGAAACCCACCAACAACATACCCGCCAGTCGCGGCCATGACTTCTTATTGATAATTCCCCAGATGAAGAGCACTACAGCCACTGCAATCCAGAGTAGAGTCACCATCAGTCCATCCCATTCCAATCCGATAAAGGCGACCAGTAACAGTATGCTTTGCCATGCAATCAGTCGCTGTAGAATGATCTCCGAAGGAAATACCAGGGTCGCCGCGAAAGCGAGTAAGGCGGAAAACAGGAACATGTATCCAGTGACCGGAGTCATCGCCAATTCGAATCCGCCATTTCCAAAGATTAATAAGCAAGCCAGGTACAAAGCGAAATTATTGACGATGATTTGCTGTATCTCCTGCGGAAGCAATGGTTGCTTATGGCTGATCCTTGGAGAAAGAGCGGACAGGAAAAACAAAATGTAATACGCAGAGATAAAGGCAAAACCCAACAGGCGATCACTTCCATCATATCGCATGAAAGCCCAGCCCATGAAAAGTATCCATGTAGTGACGAGGGCCAGGTATTGCATCAATCGCCACGATCGCCTGAACGATATGTACGTCACGCCGATATTGATGAGCAGGATATAAGAAAAGAAGAGCCCAATCTTATCGGCATTCGCGCTAACGAGAAATGGTATCCCATAAGCACCCACCATTCCCAGTATCGCAATCTCCTGCCTGTTGTAGCTTATGGCGGAAATGGTTGTCAACACCGTGAAGGCCGTCATCAGAGCGAACGCAACGGCCCCGGGAAAGAACTGGTAATAGACAAATGCCGCATAAGTAGTGAAGTATACCGAAGCCATGCTTCCACTAAAAAGTATAGCGCTGAATAGAAGATAGTTCTTCTTCAACCTGACAGAGAGGAGGTATAGAGCGACTCCCGCGGTATAAGCCAGTGCGATTCGCATTCCTTCCGAGATCAATTGCTTGTCGATAGCATATTTCACTCCTATGGACAATCCAATTACTAATACAACGATCCCGATAATATGTATGAACCGGAGACCTAGATAATTCTCCAATCCTTCCTGGGTGTCTGTTGCAGGGCTTCTCTCTACGCGGTCCGGGGGTGCTGTCCATGATTGGGAAGCGGTCTCATCCCCTCTAAGCGAATTCAATTCCCGCTGCAATAGTTGCAACTCCTGCCGATACGAGTTGATGTCCTGAGCGAGACTATTAATCTTCCCCTGCAGTTCAATTATGCGTTCGTCTCTATCCATGATTGATCTTGTAAAATAAGTGAATTTTGAGAGCGAAATGCCAATGATCAATAGGCAATGGGCAATAGACAATAGGCAATAGGCAATAGACAATAGGCAATAGGCAATAGACAATAGGCAATAGGCAATAGGCAAAGGCTTCCAATCCGATATGCCTTTGCGTCTTTGCGAAACTTTGCGCCTTTGCGTGAAACCTCAGCGAAACTTTGCGCCTTTGCGTGAAACCTCAGCGAAGCTTTGCGCCTTTGCGTGAAACATTAGCGAAACTTTGGGCCCTTGTGTGAAACTTGCAAGCACTATTTTTACACAAACATCTCCCTTGAAGCCATTCACCCATCTTCTCATCGGACTATCTGGTAGCCTATTGCTATGGGCAGCCTGGCCCATGTCACCGCTCACTATTCTCATTTTCATCGCGTGGCTGCCGCTCTTGTGGGTTGAAGATGGCGTTCGAAATTGGAAGCGCTTCCTGGCCATCACTTACCTCCACATGCTTATCTGGAACATACTCGTCACCTGGTGGGTATGGAATGCAAGCATTCCCGGTGCCCTTGGAGCCTTCTTTGCCAATAGTCTTATCATGTGTGTTCCCTGGCTACTGTTTTTCTTTACCAAGAAGCAGTTTGGGCGGTGGATCGGATATGGATCGCTCGTGATCTACTGGATCAGCTTTGAATATCTGCACCACAACTGGGAATTGAGCTGGCCATGGCTTACACTTGGCAATGTCTTCGCATTGCACCCGGAGTGGGTGCAGTGGTATGAATATAGTGGGACGACTGGAGGTAGTCTCTGGGTTCTTTTAAGCAACATCATCGCCTATTCTCTCTTCACCTCCTATAGAAATCATCGGAGAGACAGGAAGTATTACATCACCATGATTACATGGATAATCCTGTTGCTCGCTCCTATCATAAGCTCCCGGATCATCGCTTCCCGCGAAAGAAAGAATGTGGAAGCGGCACTGGCAACCGCCGATAAGAATGTAATTGTGGTTCAACCGAATGTTGACCCCTATGAAGAAAAATTCCTGGCGGGCAATATCACCCCGCAAATTGAGAAACTAATTGTACTCTCTGAGGGATTGATCGACGATGACACACGCCTCGTGGTATGGCCGGAGACGGCAATACCTGCACAAGTCTGGGAAGACCAGATCAAGGACAACATTTACTATCAGCCTATCTGGTCATTCCTGGACAGGCACCCACAAATCAGTCTGTTAACCGGCATCGATAGTTATAAAAATTATGGAAATGATAAGAACACTGCGCCAGCGAGCGCAAGGTTCGAAGAATCCATTGGGGCCTATTACGATGCATTCAACACAGCAGCATTCATCGATGCGGATACGGTCATTCAACTTTATCACAAGGCAAAGCTCGTACCCGGAGTCGAGACACTACCTTCCTTCCTCGGATTCATGGGCAAATGGTTTGAGGGCTTCGGGGGTATTAGCGGCACACTAGGGAGGGACTCGGAGAGAAAAGTATTTTCTACCTGGGACAATTATTACAAAGCCGCTCCCGTCATTTGTTATGAAAGTATCTACAGCGAATACATCACCGACTACGTTCGCAAAGGCGCAAACATTCTTACGATACTCACGAATGATGGATGGTGGGGCAATACTCCCGGCTACAAGCAACACATGAACTACGGAAGGTTACGGGCAATCGAATCCCGGAATTGGATCGCCCGGAGTGCTAACACAGGTATTAGTTGCTTCATGGATCCGATGGGCAATGTTTATGATGCACAACCATGGAATGTAGCTAGTGCTATCAAAAGGACCATCCCAGCTGGCCAACGGCAAACTTTCTTCGTCCGGAATGGAGACATGTTATCGAAGGCCATGAGCATCATCACCATTTTTTTGATTGTACTCAATCTTTTTACGTGGATTAGAAAGATATTAAATAGTCGACGGGTGAAGGCTTAAAAAAACAACGTATGGAAAAGGAGATCAAAATCGCAGATAGTAAGATCCTCTACCGTGTGTATGGCAGTGGTCCAACTATAGTCCTCGTCCATGGATTTGGTGAGACAGGGGAAGTATGGAGTAACCAGGTTGATTTTTTAAAAAAGTCCTACCGGCTAATCGTTCCCGACCTACCGGGAAGCGGTGCCTCTGAAATGATAGATGATATGAGCATGGAGGGCATGGCCGAAGCTGTAAGGTTGATAATTGAAAAAGAGAGGCCAGACACCAGCGAAAAATCACTCCCGATCATGATCGGGCATAGCATGGGTGGTTATATTACACTTGCTTTCGCAGAGGCGCACCCGTCGGAACTACGGGGAATGGGCCTATTCCACTCATCTGCCTTTGCGGACAGCCAGGAAAAGATCGCTACCCGTAGAAAGGGCATTGAGTTTATCCGGCAGCATGGCGCTTTCGAATTTCTCAAAAACGCCACCCCCAACCTTTTTTCACCCCGGTCTAAGGACGAAAAGGCGGAATTTATCGACCAATTTATATCCAGCCTAAACAACTTTTCACCCCAGGCTCTCGTTTCTTATTATGAGTCAATGATAAAGCGGCCCGACCGGACTTCTGTGCTGAAAAAAGTAAAAATACCAGTGCTGTTCGTACTGGGAAAATACGATGCGGCCATTCCCATAGAAGATGGTTTGAAGCAATGCCACCTTCCTGAAAAATCGTATATTCATGTGCTGCATGAATCCGGCCATATGGGAATGGTGGAGGAATCAGATAAAAGCAACCGGCTGCTGGAAACATTTTTCAGTGAGAATTAAACTGCCCTTACTGATCCTATCAATGAAACGTTTTTTACTTGTTCTAACATCTTTGTTTCTTACTGTTTCAGTTTTTGCCAACCACATCACCGGGGGAGAAGTCTACTATGTATACCAGGGTGTCAATTCCAACGGTGACCATCAATACCACGTCACTCTCAAGTTATACCGCGATCACTTCTCAAGTGGAGCCCAGCTCGATGGGGCTGCCGCCATTGCCGTATTCGCGACCGGTTCGGGGTCGATGGTATGGAGTAATAGCGTGACCATGACCAAGCAGGTAAGGTTGATCCTTGGATCGCCCGGACCATGCATAAACAATCCACCAGTTGTGGACTACGATGTTGGCTACTATGAATTCGACATCGCCCTTCCACCCAGCATAGCTGGGTATACAATCGCATATCAACGCTGTTGCCGAATCTCCGGTATCAACAATCTTTCTTCTTCCAGTAATGTAGGTGCAACTTATACGGCCATCATTCCAGGTAACGGTATTGTCTCAACGGGTCCGGACAATAACAGCGCACACTTCATCGGTGCAGATACAGTTATTGTCTGTGCGGGTTATCCTTTTACTTATAGTTTCGCAGCAGAAGATCTCGACCCGACCGATGAATTGAGTTATTCTTTTTGCGATGCATACATTGGCGGAGGCCAGGGCCAGGGACAAGGTCCAGGCAGCGCTGCCCCTAATCCTCCCGCAGGTCCAACCTATTCATTTGTTCCTTATGCAGCACCGTACAGTGGGTTCTCTCCATTGGGAGGGGGCGTAACGATTAATAGCAGTACAGGTCTCATTACTGGAATCGCACCCTTGCCAGGTATATACGTCGTCACGGTCTGCGTGAACGAGATTCGTAATGGCGAGATCATTGCTACCCAACGTAAGGACCTACAGATAAAATCCGGTGATTGTGATGTGGCCGACGCCAACCTACAATTAGAATACATTGAGTGCGGCGGGCTCACGCTTACTTTCCAGAATGAGGCGCCTCCTAACCCGTTAATCAATTCTTACTATTGGGAATTCGGTGACCCTGCAAGCGGGGTTCTAAATACTTCAACGGATCCGTCACCGGTGCATCCATTCTCAGCACCCGGTGAATATACCATCAAGCTTGTGACCAATCGGGGACAGGAGTGTTCTGACTCTGCTACATCCACTGTCAAAGTTTGGCCCGGCTTTTTTCCGGCTATTACGTCAACAGGTGTCTGTCTCATCAATCCGGTTCAATTCAATGATGCGACTACTACCAATTTTGGTGTCGTCGATAGTTGGCGGTGGGATTTCGGCGAACCTACGGCGACAAACGATACGTCGAGATTGCAGCACCCTTCATATACTTATCCTGTCGTTGGACCGAAGGATGTTCGTTTCATTGTGACAAATAGCAAAGGCTGCATCGATACTCTTATCCAGACAGTAAACATCATCGATAAGCCTCCTATAACGCTCGCGTTTAGGGATACTCTCATTTGCGTACCCGATGCATTGCAACTCCAGGCCACGGGTACCGGAACATTTAGTTGGACGCCGCTGACAAATATTGTCAACCCCAATACCGGAACGCCTACGGTCAACCCGACGACTACGACACTTTATAAGGTGCAACTCGACGACCAGGGTTGTATCAACAACGATTCGGTATTAGTTCGTGTGGTGACGTTCGTCAGCCTCAACGTTCGAACGGACACTACTATTTGTCTAACAGATTCAGTTCAATTATTTGCCGTCTCCGATGGCTTGCGATATCAATGGACGCCGACCGCCGACTTAAATGATCCAACGCTCAAGAATCCGATGGCGTTGCCAACGCAGCCGATAAACGTTTATCAGGTTGTGGCTACTATTGGTAGTTGCAGCACCCCTGGCGACGTCACAGTAAGAACAGTGCCTTACCCCGTTGTGGACGCTGGACCAGACCAAACCATTTGTTTCAATAAACCTGCCTTCCTTCAAGGAACGCATAATGGTAATTCACACACATGGTCACCCACGTCCAGCCTACTAAATGCGAATACACTCAATCCAACGGCGTTTCCAGCGAAGACTACCGAATATACCCTGACAGTTCATGCGTCTGCGGGATGCCCAAAGCCATCTTCAGATTCTATTACTGTTACCGTCTTACCGAAGATCATCCCTTATGCGGGACGTGATACAATGGTGATAGTGGGACAACCGCTACAGTTTAATGCAGAAGGCGGTTCAAGCTATGAGTGGTTCCCATCCACAGGTCTCAATGATCCTTTCATTAAAAATCCTATCGGAATCTATGCCCCCGAGATTGATAGCGTCAGGTATACAGTGCTTGTGTATAATGAGGCAGGATGTTTCGACTCCGCTTTTATCAAGGTAACGGTGTTCAAGACTGTTCCATATGTTTTTGTTCCAACCGGCTTTACTCCTAATGGTGATGGACTGAATGATCTTGTGCGTCCCATTGCAGTCGGAGTGAAAAGAATCAACACTTTTAGCATTTATAACCGTTGGGGTCAATTGGTCTTCAAGACCACAACTAACGGGCATGGATGGGATGGCAGAATTAAAGGTGTACCACAGGGCAGTAATGTTTACGTCTGGATGGTTAGCGCTGTCGACTACCTTGATAAACCGATCTTCCTCAAAGGGACAGTTACGCTCATTCGATGATTCTCTGAACCATAATCAATAGCTAATGGGAAATTGGAGAACACTTCTAACCGACCAAGCAACCAGGAAACCGAGCAACTAAGAAACAAAGAAACCAAGCAAGCCGTAATGATCATCTTTATCACAGGTGCCACCTCTGGATTTGGAAAGGCGACCGCCGAGAAATTTGCCTCCCAGGGTTTTGATCTAATACTCAACGGAAGAAGAGAAGACAGGCTCGAAGAACTCTGCAGGAGACTCGAGAAAAAATACAATATCGCCTCCATTACGCTGCCCTTCGATGTTGGCAATAGAAAAGAAGTACAGTCCGCCATTGACTCACTCCCTGATGCCTGGAAGAAGATCGATATCCTATTTAACAATGCCGGGCTTGCCTTAGGTCGCGACTATTTCGATGAGGCTAACCTTGACGACTGGGATACGATGGTTGACACAAACGTTAAAGGGTTCGCTTACGTAGCAAGAGCAGTTTCGGCATTGATGGTAGCGCAGAAGAAAGGACACATTATCAACATGGGATCTGTGGCCGGAAAGCAGGTCTATGAAAAGGGGAATATGTATTGCGCTTCAAAATATGCGGTCGACGCACTCAACCAGGCCATGAGAATCGACCTGCTTCGACATAATATCAGGGTAACCGGCATTCATCCAGGGGCCGCAGAGACGGAATTCTCCCTTGTCAGATTTAAGGGCGATGAGAGCACCGCAAACAGTATTTACAACGGGTTAAAACCCCTATCAGCCGAGGACGTGGCAGACGCTATCTGGTACTGCGCTTCCGTACCATCGCACGTTTGTATTAACGACCTGGTTATCACCTGTACTCAGCAGGCAGACGCCATCTATTTTTCCCGAACAAAAGCTTGACTCCAATCAAAAAAGCTTGGACTTCTGAGATCTTTTATCGTATTTTAACGTTCCTACAATCCACCATCCACTCCGTTGGCCCATAACTTGCACAGTGGTTTTACTAAGAAAAACCACGTAAAATCCACGTATTCGATCATAAAAATTTAAGTTTCAGGAAAATGTCGTCTATTTTTATACCGTTACGTCGATTCCATCCAAAGAACCTTATGAAGAAAATCTGTATCCTTTTAACAACCACAATGCTCCTGGTATTCTCCTCCTACTCTCAGGATGTTATTCGTCTTCAGACTTGTAAGAACGACTTTATCGAAAAACAGGTCGACAGTCTCAAAGGACTATATTCCAAAGATGGTTTTGAATTGTTGAAAGAAGCTTCTATTACCATGGAAAGCGAATACGAGATGCCCGTCATCGTTCCTTTGACACAGGGCAGCTGGTATCAATTCGTCTTTATTGGCGACTATTCATCCCGTTTGTACGAAGTAAGAATGTTTGACTGGAACGAAAGGCAAGTCGTGTTTCAGCAAAAGAAATGGGGTGACGTCGACGGAAATGTGATCTCCTACTCTTACATACCCAAGTTTTCTGAATTCCACATGATGAAACCTGTACAGGTCAATAAGCAGAAGAAGAAAAATCTCTGCGGTTATGTGATGCTGTTCAAAAAATCAAAGACTGATACGACTGCTACTGGCGCCGTGATTGCTCAATGATAAGGCTAGTGGCTAGTAGCTAGTGGCTAGTGGCTAGTAGGGTTACGCTCAGAATAATTTGAAAGTTCCTATAATATTCGAAGACCAATAAAATAGCCTACTAATTTTGGTTCGTCAGTACGCAATGATTGATGGCGTTGAAAACTCTTCCAACCCTACTTGCCACTAGCTACTTGCCATTAGCCCTCAGGCCACAGCGACAAGCACATTCGCCTTAAAGGTCTCTATCACCTTCTTAACATCTTCAGAGTTCATTGGAATATACAGCGGCAGGATAATGCTATTATCGCATGCGTTCTCCGATACCGGAAGTGACACGCCGGCTGCCTCTATCTTGTAAGCTGTTTCCCTGTGAGAAGTCATGATGCCACGCCTGGTAGCTATGCCCGCATCAAGCATCTTCTGCATGAGTTCATTGCGGCTGATAGGACAAGTGTCCTTGAGATATATGCTGTAAGACTGATAATTGCTGAAGTAGCCGGGCTCCTCAATAGGTAACCTGATGAATTCGATATCGCGGAATGCCTCGTGGTATTGCATTGCGATCTTCCTTCTCTCTTCCACGATCCAATCCAGTTTCTCGAGTTGCTTTATTCCAACCGCCGCCTGGATATCCGTCATCCTGTAGTTGTAGCCGACCTCAATATGATCCTCGAAGATCACCTTTGCCGACTCATGTCGCACCCGGTCATTCACAGACATTCCGTGTTGCCTGAGGAGCTTCATGCGTTTGTAATACTCTTCGTTGTTTGTAGTAATGAAACCACCATCACCGGTAGAAATCACCTTCCTTGGATGGAGGGAGAAACATACCAGTTCTGAGTGGCTGCCGATCTTTGCACTTTGGTAAGCAGACCCTGCTGCACACGCGGCATCTTCAATCAGTTTTAGTTTATATTTTTCTGCCAGTCTCTTGAAAGTCTCAATATCAGCAGGCATGCCAATTTGGTGTACTAGCAGGATCGCTTTCGTCTTTGGGGTGATTCTTCTTTCCGTGTCAGCCGCGTCGAGATTGTATGTGAGCGGGTTCACTTCTGCGAATACTGGTTTGGCTCCAACATATTTTATTGAATTGGCCGTGGCCACATAACTCATGGAAGGGCAGATCACCTCGTCACCTTCACTTATTCCAGCAACTATCATCGCCAGGTGGAGGGCGGTGGTACAATTGGAAACAGCCACTGCATACTTTGCTCCAGTATAGGAGGCAAACTTCTCTTCAAACTCCGCAACTCTCGGCCCTTGTGTGATCCAGCCAGTGAGGATTGTATCATATGCTGCCTGTGCTTCGTCGGCTGTCAAGTATGGTTTGGCTATCGGTATCATATGTGTTAATTAGTTGGTGGTTACATTAATTTTCTCGAAATACCATTCCGTCAATTCCTTCATGCCTTGTTCCAGGCTAACGGTTGGGGTAAATCCAAGCAGCTTCTTCGCTTTTGTAATATCGGCGAGCCTGCGGCTTACGGGATTGATGGAGTTGTCTTCCCTGAATTCCGGAGTCAGTGTAGAATCATTCACTTTCAGCAGTACATCCAACAATCCTTTCAAACTTGTTTCCTCGCAATTCCCAATATTGAATGCCTCGTCAGTTACATCGGATTGCAGCGCAGCGATATTCGCCTTTGCGATATCCCTTACATAGACAAAGTCCATAGTCGTAGTTCCATCGCCATAGATCAGCGGATTCTTGCTATCGCGGATACAGTCGAGCCACTTGATCATAACTTCTGTATACTTACCATCGGTGTCCATGCGTGGACCGTAGGCATTGAAGTAACGAAGCGCCACGTAATCCAGGCCGTACATGAATTTATAGCTGCGGAACAATTGCTCGCCCCACATTTTCGCTGCGCCATAAAACGTCTGGTTATTGTATGGGTTGTCGGTCTCTGGTGTAGGGAAATGCTGGGCGAGTCCATACACGGAGGCGCTCGAGCTATAGATCACCTTCTTCACCTTATGCTTGACGGCCAATTCGGCCACTTCGAAGGTAGATTTCAACATCACATCGAATCCATCACGCGGGCTGGCAGCACAGGCATTGATCCGCAATGCAGCCATATGGAAAATAAAGTCGGTACCGGCGATACAATGCTCGAGTTTGATCGAATCCCGTATGTCGCCCTCTTGCAGCTCCACGATAGGATTGTCAATAAATGATTTCATGTTTGCCCTGCTGCCTCGTATGAAATTATCGAGTATGATAATCTTCTTCGGCCCGAGAGGGATCAGTTGTTCCACCACGTAGGAACCGATAAAGCCTGCTCCGCCTGTAACGAGGATGATACTATCTTTCACTTTATTATGCATGTTGGGTACTATTTAAACTTAATAATAGAATTCCTGAGATGATCAGCGTGAAGCCGATGAAAGATATCAGGTTAAGGTGATCCTTGAATATGAAATAACCGGCGATTACCGTAAGGATAAAATTTATTCCTGCCGACACCGGGATGACAAAAGTAAAATTGGCCAGTGAAAGCGCCTTAAAAATGACGAGCATTGATAAGAAGATCAGCGCAAATGCCCCAATCACCTGTACATTTAGCAATAAACCTATCCATTCATTAAGCGTCGTCAATGTTTTGCCCTTCAACTTCCATTTTATAATGGCCGCGCCGGAGACATTAAGCAACGCATACAATGCACAGAATAGGGCTGCTTTAATCATGGCTTGTTTAATTCTTTTACGTCATCAATGATAAACACCTGGCGCTTACGACTTGCGTCGAGGGTACGCCAGAGATATTCTGCAATTATACCTAGCGAAATATTGGTGATGCCAAAACCGATCATCAGGATCGACATCAGCGCAGGCCATCCCGCAGCGAGGTCCTGGAAAAATACTTTCCTGACTACAATGTATGCCGTCCATACCATCCCAACAATGAAGAAAATGATCCCAACAATGGTCACGAACCTGATCGGAGCATAGGAGAAGGCTACGAACGAGTCGATGAACAGTTTTATCTTCTTCGACAGCGTCCATTTGCTGACGCCTGTCTTTCTTTCTCTCTTCTTGTAGGAAATTGACGCCTGGCGGAATCCCATTCCCAGGATCTGAAGAAAAATGGATGAATTTGCTTCTACGTTTTTGTTTACTTCGGCAGCCACCTTCCTGTTGAACATCACGATATCAAATCCCTTCTCAGGAAAATTCTTGAAAGCGAATTTCTTCATGAGGTATGCATACGACTTGGAGAACATCTTCTCACCCCAAGAGACTTTGGTACTTTCACGATGCGCCCAGATGATATCATTTCCACCATCCATTAGGCGCTTCATGTCGACAACTAATTCCAGGGGATCCTGCAGGTCGGCGTAGTTGAAGCAAATAAGTTCACCCGATGCGTGCGCAATACCGGCGCGAAGGGCAGCATGAGAACCGAAATTCCGCGAGAAACTGATCACCTTCGCCTTGTACGATATATGATTCATCTCTCCCAGCCGCTGGACGGAGTTATCGCGTGAACCGTCGTTAACAAAGATCACCTCCGGGTTGAGATAGCTATGAAGAGCGAAAAACTCGTTCAGGCTGTCTACCAGGAACGGAATTCCCTCATACTCATTGTAAATGGGTATGATGACGGTAACCGATCTGTTTTTATTCTCCTGCATGAGTTATTATTTGAATCGTACTCTGATACTTTTAATATAGTTTGTAGGAGCCATTACCTCGCCATTCTTCTCAATCTCTTCTACTTCGAGTAAGCCGTCTGCACAGGCAACCATGATGCTGTTACGCTTCTTATCCAGTGCCACCACGTGGCCAGGTACCGCCAGGAACTTATCTTCCGGGATTACTGCCCTTGCTTTCCAGATCACGATCCTCTCACCATTGAGATAACTAAAAGCGCCATTGTATGGATGGGAAGAGGCCCTTACCAATCTGCTTACCTTGTCGACGGGTTGGTTCCAATTAATGTGGCTGTCTTCCGGTAAACGCGGATAGCAACGCAGACCGTGAATGGTGCCTTTTACCTCAAACGTATCGGGCTTCAACAGGACTTTGCCCACGGCCTCTTCATAAAGAGCGGGAACATCCTTCTCAGCTTGTCTCAATACGTCGGCTATATACATATCGCCATTGATAGGAATTGACTTTCGGGCTACTACATCTCCAGCGTCCAGTTCAGGATCCATCTTGTGGATATTGCCATTGATGTAACTCTCACCATTGATGATAGTCCAGTTTACGGTAGCGTTTCCCTTATAATCAGGAAGATTGCCGAGGTGAAAGTTCAGGATCCCACATTCGAACAGATCGAGGAAACTCTTGGGAATTGTATACTTCCAATTGGCACTGATGGCAACACGTATGCCGTTCTCTTTTATGAGACTGATCAACTCTTCGTTATTTACCGATTTTATCATGAAAAACCTGGCTCCTGCTTCCTGCGCGAGTTTCTCGAAATCGGTATGCTTGATATCATACTCCTCGTACGCTTCTTCAGTTACGATTGCCTTGAAAGAATACCCCTTTGCCATTAGATGTTTTATCCCATCATATAGATAACGGGAACGTCCGATAGCAATTAGGTTGGTGATGGTGCTCATACTTGTTATACTAATTCCAAAACTGGAATATTATTATGTTCATGTTTACCGGAAAGAAGGGCTTCGCCAGCCTTCAACCCGCCCGCCTGCAGGCGAATAATAGGGTCATACCCAATCGCTGATGGAAGAATACCCATATGCCCGCTGTGAACCTTGGCCGGGAAATACCTTACTCCTTCCTTATCCAGCACTTTAGGATCCACATCACCCGCATATCGCAAAATATAGGGATCGGTGAATTCCGACTTGATCTGTTCAATTGATAACGGCGTGTTTTCACCAATCCAATCCTGGTCGAAGGGATATGCTGTAAAAATTACCGCTTCGGCATCCTTGTAAGGCGCAGGAATTTTTACCTCTGGGAAATTACCGATCCACTCCACGTTATCAAGATGGTACTTCTCTTTATTCTCATTCTTATCGATCACGGCTAGTCCATCACATATTTTTGCTAATACTTTCGCGATAAAAGGGCCAAAGTCATTGTTACAGATCAGCACAAATTTATTCTTGTATGGACATGTGCCTGCATCGAATATCTGCTTGACAGCCATATCACCCAAATAGTTGAACACATCTATTTCTGGGTGGCGCTCATTGGTAGCGCCAATTTTAAAACCTCTCTTCCGGATGTATTCAATGTCCATATCCGCGTCTCGCCATTCCCATGCTTCATACATCAAGGGGATTACTGCCCCATCCTTTGCATGCTTCAACTTTTCCTCATTCAATGGTCTCAAATGCCCGGAATTGGTGATGATATCCGCCTGTGCAATGATCTCGGGTGTCAGCTCCTCAATGAGTGTAATGTCCAGTTTGTGCGTCGTGCATTGCTCGATCAGTTCCCTCGTATTCCGGAATATTTCTTCTACCGTCCCATACCGTGTTGTTTTCGTAAATGCGTAGACCTTGGCTCCGGCCATGGCGGCGAGAAAAGGTGTAACGATGTAGGCCCCACTGGCCGCCTCCGTCAATACCGTCTTTCCTCTCAAGTCGAGCCCAAGAGCTTCTACGCGCTTTAACAGTTTATTCAATATCATTCTTAGTACTTATTCAAAGCTTCAATAACATAATCCACATCCTCATCGCTAAGCTCGGCGTACATCGGAAGTGACAAACAATGTTCGGCCAGGTATTCCGCATTTGGGAAATCACCTTTCTTGTACTCCAGTGTAGTATATGCTTTCTGAAGATGGCAGGGAACGGGGTAATGAAGACCTGGGAAAATGTTCTTTTCATTGAGATACTTCATCAGCCCGTCGCGGTCTTCGGTGGTTACCACGAAAAGGTGATACACTGAGCAATGACCATCGGGGCGAACCTGCATCTTCAATTTATCATTCTTGATTTCCGACTGGTATCGCTGAGCGATATCCTGTCTGCGCTTGTTCCAATCAGGAAGGTATTTTAGTTTGATACTTAGTGATGCGCCTTCCAATCCTCCCATCCGCATGTTATATCCGACTTCGTCGTGGTAGTAGCGAACAACGGATCCATGATTGCGTAAACTCTGCAAATGCTTATAATAAGACTCGCTGTTTGTCGTCAATCCGCCAGCCTCACCGCAAGCGCCGAGGTTTTTTCCTGGATAAAAACTGAAACAGGCCATTTCACCAAAGCCACCCACAGGCTTTCCTTTATACATCGCACCCTGTGCCTGGGCAGCATCTTCGAGCAGGAAAAGATCATGTCGAGTACATACTTCCTGAACCGCATCGATATCGAAAGGCTGGCCATAGAGGTGCACGCCGATAACAGCTTTAGTTCTAGGAGTAATCTTTGCCTCGATCTTGGCAGCATCGATTTCCCATGTATCGGGGTCATTGTCTACGAATACGGGTGTTGCGCCAGTATATGAGACACCCCATGCTGTCGCAATAAATGTATTGGCTGGAATGATTACCTCGTCACCTGCACCAATACCAAGTGCGAGCATAGCAAGGTGTAAGGCCGAAGTGCCGTTATCTACACCAACGGCATATTTGGTTCCGCAAAAATTTGCAAAGCTCTTCTCAAATGTTTCTACAAAAGGGCCGCCAGAGAAGGCGGTATTCTCATACACTTTTTCGAACGCTTCAAAAACTTCTTTCTTGATCTGTTGGTGCTGACCTTTAAGGTCGAGACAGGGGATTTTCTTTTCCATGAAATGTCGTATCTAAGGTTTATATGTTTTTGATGAATTTGGCCGGAGAGCCTGCTACAATGCTGTTGGGAGCAACATCTTTCGTCACCACCGCGCCAGCTCCAACCAGAGAATTTTCCCCAATTGTGATCCCAGCTAGTATTGTGGCGTTGCTGCCAATCGAAGCGCCTTTTCTCACGTGAGTTTCGATTACTTTCCAATCGGCCTCTGTCTGGGGAGATCCATCCGGATTCGTAGCTCTTGGGAAGAGGTCATTGGTGAACATCACCCCATGACCTACAAAAACATTATCTTCTAAGTGGACCCCCTCGCAAATGAAGGTGTGACTGGATATCTTGCAATTCTTGCCGATAGTCGCGCCCTTTTGTATTTCTACAAATGCCCCAACCTTGCTGTTATCATCGATGCTACAGCCATAGGCGTTTACAAAATTAAAAATGCGGACATTGTTGCCGACCTGCACATTATTCAGGCTTTGTCGTTCATTGTTGGTGGTAATCGTTTCCATGATGGTGGCTTTTATCGTATACAAACTTCTTTTC
Source organism: Chitinophagaceae bacterium (assembly GCA_014379965.1). Lineage (GTDB taxonomy): Bacteria > Bacteroidota > Bacteroidia > Chitinophagales > Chitinophagaceae > VBAT01. The sequence goes on along the minus strand of JACMKU010000102.1, from coordinate 19,792 downwards.
CTTTGTTCTTTATTGAAACCTGTGATGCTTCAAGAATCTTTACCACCTTTCTCCCCAATTCGCCGTTGGCCTTTGGTTCGCGCTTGTGGATGATGGACTGTACAAAGTCATTGGCAACGCCCAATAACGCCTCCTGAGTAGATAATTTGGGAATATAGACATCACCCGTACGGTAGTCCACCATTATCTTATTCTTATCTTCTTCCGTTTTGTGTTTATATCCAGTGTCGTATATACGTACCTTCTCCGACGGTTCAAGGTCATTATACACTATCATCTTCACATCACCGCCTATGAGTGTCTGCCTGACCTTTACAGGCGACGTCCATGATACGTTGAAGTGGGCAATGAAATCCGAATCATAATTCACAGTCATATAGGCGATATTCTCGATATTATTCTGTGTATGCGAAATCCCTGTCGCGTTGATGCTCGCAGGCGACTCATCAACTAGGTAAGTAAGTATGGAAAGATCATGAGGGGCGAGGTCCCAGATCACGTTTACATCGGGTTGAAATAGTCCAAGGTTGATACGGCTCGAGTCGAAGTACCGGGGAGTACCAATCATCTTGCTGTCGATAAGCTCTCGCATCTTCTGAACGGCACCGGTGTAAAGGAAGGTATGGTCCACCATCAGCGTCAGGCCTTTCTTCGTTGCAAGTTCTATGAGCTCATCTGCTTCGGCAACTGAAGCGGTCATGGGCTTCTCGATGAGAACGTGCTTGCCGCTATTCAGCGCTTTTTTTGCCAGGGGAAAATGACTGAAAACCGAAGTCGCGATGACTACAGCATCGATTTCAGTATCGTTAATGATGTCGTCTGCGTCTTTTACACCTTTAACTGAAGGAAATACTTTGGCCAATACCGCCAATCGATCGGGTCTGCCATCGGCCACAGCCTTCACGTTGCAATCATTAGCGGCAAAAAAATTCCTTACCAGGTTAGGGCCCCAATAGCCATAACCTATTACTCCAAGGTTTACAGTTTTCATTGTGCGTACAAATTATAAACTTTACGTTAAGATTTATAGTATCAGGGAGTTAATCCCCTTTTTATAAAACAGCTCTGAGGTTTTCCCGCACAAGGATTTCATATACCTTTTAAACAGGCTGGTATAATAGCCGGGGTCTTTTTTGGAGCAGATTAGGATTTAAAACAAAGGGATAAAACGATAGGGCATTGGGGTACTCTGGATTCTGGGCTTTAACAGATCAGGACGACTGGGTAATGGTTCGTCTTGCCTGGGCTACTTATCGGGATAGCTGTCGCAAAATAATAAAATTATTTCCGTAATTAATAGACCCCCTCTAAAAAATATCATCTTATTGATTGATAATCAAATAATTATTATTAAAAATTTAATTCCCCCAATTTTCAATGCCTCGATCACCAGGCACTGATTAAGCGCCCTGCCATAGGCTCCTATCTTGAATTATTCAGGTTATTTTATTACGTTTAAAGCTTTTAATGCCACCATGACGCCAAGCCAGCCATTTCATTTTCTAGAAAAAATGAACACCAAATTATTCTTCTTCCTGGTGTTTGCCTACCAGATGTTTTTTATTTTCCAGGGAGTCGATCTGTCAGATGAAGGCTTCTATGCAACCTTCTATCAACTGATATATACGGATCCTGCGACACAGGAATACAACTTCATGTTCTGGCTCTCTGGCATTGTCGGTGGAGCATTCGTAAACCTTTTTCCCGACCTGGGACTGTGGGGTATCAGGCTGGCGGGTGTACTCGTTACCACTTCCACCATCATCCTCACGTATCAACTACTGAAAGGATACATTAACAGGGGGTATCTCAAACTCGGTTTGCTGTTGGTCTTATTTTTTGTAAATAATAATCTCAAGCAGATACACTACAATGACTTGTCCGCGCTTTTCAACATGCTCACCATTTATTTCCTGTTCTTTGGGTTGAAACAGAATAGCTGGATGAAGATATTTCTCGCGGGCCTGTTCGTATCATTATGCACCTTCACACGCCTTCCCAATGTGCTTAGCCTTGGGCTGGGTCTTGCCATCTTTTATTACGGCTACCATCATATGAACAGTGCGAAGACGCAGTTTCAACAGGCGCTGGCCTTTGCTGCGGGATTCGTATTGACAACTGCCCTCATCCTGTTTTTCATGAAGGCGATCGGGCATCTGGATATTTTCGTGGGATCGATAGAACTGCTTTCCAAGATGGGTAAAGGTGGCGAGGAAAGCTTTTATGGCCCTATGGTGCTCGTTAAGAATTTCATTGCGACATATTACTCCGCTATTAAGTTCACGCTGATCATGCTCGTCCCCGTTGTGCTGGCTGCCGTTGTCGGCGGCTTTATGAAAAAGCAGGGGGTTTATAATAAATGGATAGGTATTGTTGCTGGTGCTGTAGTCATTCTCCTGGCGGCCTATTACATCTTAAGTGGCAGGCTCGACAATGAAATGCTTTTGTATTTCTTCTCTGCCACTTGTATCATCACTACTATTTTGCTTTTCTTCACAGAAGTAAACAAAGATTTGAAACTACTCGCACTGGCTGGTTGTTTCATCCTCCTCACCTACCCATTCACCAGCTCGGCTAGCCTTTACACCGTTGGGCGGTATTCATTATGGTTATCATTCCCAATTGCGATCGATTACCTGTTTAATTTTAACTCTTACACCAGCCGGCTTAATTTCTTTGGAAAACGGGTTGCCATCGGGCCATTCCTGACGTCGGCTACAGCACAAATGAAAGGAATTATGACGGTGGTATCCATCATACTCATCATCGGTTGTCTTTACCATTCCTATTATTATCCTTTTTTCGACAAACATGAGAGGACTAGGATGGCCTACGCGGTAGACAACAAGTATATGCGAGCCGTTTATACAACGAAAGAAAGGGCCACTATTCTAAATGAATTACTGGCAGAAAGTGACAAATACGTAAGGGCGGGAGAATATGTGCTTGCCTATCACTCGATCCCGATGTACCATTACATGACGCAGACAAAGCCCTTCCTGCGCAACTCAATGCCATGGTTCTACGAAGCGGCCCTCTTTAGCGAGGAGTTGAACCAAAGTCTCAAAGACAAAAAGATACTTCCCGCTGTAGTACAGCAGTTGAAAAAAACGGTCGGCAATGCGGGAAACTGGCCGGATGCTCCCGCTTTTTATGATTCGGCCTGGCACAAGAAGAATGAGCCTCGGGATAGCGTTTTGAATTCATTTCTTCAAAGGAATTCTTACAAAGAAGTATGGAAAAACGACGTGTTTAGAATTCTTGTTCCATCTACGGACACTGTCAATAACTCCTTACTGGGCCAGTGATATCCTTACCTGCACCCCACCACGGGTATTCGTGATCGGGAATGCATTACTGATCTTGGGTATATTGCGGTTCTGTTCGAAGTATAACTTGAGACTTACTCTCTTGTTAAGTATATAGTCTATGGATGGGGCTATTCTTATTACTTTCTGTCCCGCAGTTCCGAATGATGTGCCCTGGTCCAACTTGCTGTTTGCAGTCGCATCATCACGAAGGCTGAAATCAAAACGGAACGTTACATCGTTGTCCAGCTTCATCTTTCCAATCTTCTTGATCAACGGCATTCCTTTCTTTCTCCAGTTGAAACCAAAAGTAACTTCTGTCGAGCGGCTCTCCGACAGCTGGTAATCCACGAGGCTCAAACTTAGTGTGCGGCTCTTTCTGAATTCTATCCTCGTTGTGAGTTGATTGGTGAAGGTCATGTCAATCTCAATCAATGGATCGAACTGCTCCTGGATAGTGATATTCGGCACCAGGAAGTATGGAATATAATTACCCGTAAGTGTATCGCGGAAATATGGATAACCCACACGGCTTGGATCCTGGAACAGCAATGCCGTATTGAAACTGTTCATCGAAAGTGTACTGTGATACCCGTGACGGATAGTTACATTCGTAAAGATCTTGTCAAGCCCGGCAATCTTCGACAATCCATTATAAGCAATTGACCAGTTCGGCTTTGGTATCAGCGACGAGAATGGGTTGGAATTGATTTTAGGGTTGCTATTCTTAAGCAACTTCACCTTCATTGGGTCTTTCTTTGTATATGCGGCAAGGAATGCTGGAATGACAACATCCTGCGCGTACCTGCCGTATCCTGCATAGTATCCGTCTGCGCCAATTATACCACCTTGGTATGGGTTCTTGGTTCCAAGACGCTGAGATAACAATAGGCGATTATCCTCGAATTGTTTGAATGTCGCGGAAATGACGTTTGGATCAAATTTTTCGAATAATGTCTGGTATGAAATGTAGCTGATGCTGAAACTTCCGAGAGCATAAGGATTAAACCTTCTAAGGCCAGACGTCCCCGTAGTATCCTTATAAAGTTCCGCGTATTGTTTGTCGAAAGTCTTATCGAAATTGACATCGATATTGAGATCACGCAAGGGACTCAACTGTGCTGTGATATTCAATCGCTGGTTAAAACGCTGCTGGATCATCGCGGACACAAGTGGATCTCTCGATAACAATCCCTTCGATCCAAAGCTGTTTATCCAATTCGTATCAGGCTGGTATCCAAAAATGAAATCGAAGCCTGGTTGGCCGCTCTTTGGATTCGAACCAAGAATATGCGTGCTGTCCATGTATCCGGGAAGCGTTGTACCATAATCTTCGGTATACTGAATGCCTACTCTCTTCAACGAAGTTGCAAGACCTGCCACGAATCGAACTGCACCTCCAATCTCGGGAAGTTGATTCTTTCTCTCAGCCTTTAACCTGCGCTTCTCTTCCTTTTTCTTTCTACGAATTTCCTTCAATGCCTTTTTCCTTTCCTTAGGCGTCATCCGGGCCAATTGTGCCTGGAGTGAATCGCTGCTGGCGTCAGTTACATTATCAACTGCGGGCTTGCCTGTAGAAGGCTTCGCATTTTTATCGACAGGTTTGGCATCTTTTCCTTTTCCATCCTTATCATCCTTGTCTTGCTTTGGAGCGGGGCCGTTCGCAACTGCTCGCAGGAAACGCGACTTACTATACAGCTGATCGAAGTTTAATTCTCCATTAACAGTTCTTGTCTGTGTATTCGACAGGGTATTACCAAGGCGACGAGCCAACAAGGAGGCCGCGAGCCAGTTATATCTTGTAGCGTAGGATGCACGCAGTGTAGTCCAGTCGAGGAAAGGAATCTTCTGCGTCGGTACATTATATGTAAGAGTAGCCTGGTGTTGGTACTGCGTATTACGACCACCTTTCAGGAAGTTCTTCCGAACCGAATCTTTCTTCTCTTTGGTATCGATACGTCCAAACGGCTCATCGATACGAGCGTTGTTAACTGCAGAGAAGTCCAGGGAGATTGATCGGGTAAGATTCCACTGCAAGACATAGTAGCGATCGAACGTAAAATATTTATTATAGGTCTCAGGAATCTTGTACGGTCCACCACCGATATTCCTTAGGCGTGTCGCGCCGAACTGGCGGAATACGTCGGCCTTAAAGGAAAGCTGAGATGGGACGAAATTGAAGTTAAGGTCCTTGATTGCCGTGAGCCACTTGGACTTCGACTTTATCAGCTTCTTAAACGGTTCAATATACTTCGGTTGGGGTGCATAATTATATCCTATTGCGGCACGGGTACGACTCAACTCATCATGCTCAATGAGTGGATTATGTCTTTCCGTTGTGATATAAGAATAATTAAGATCGAGATTAGATATGCTCCAGATCTTAGGGCGTTTCCCGTCGGTCTTCAACTTCCTTACATTGGTGAAATTGATTGTCTTGATAACGGTGACATCTTCTGACAATTCCCTGATGGAATCTTTCTCCTGTTTGCTGCCTGCCTCATTCAATTTATCCTTCAACTTGATATCGAGATCAAGTGCATCATACTTTGGCGTGCTTGCTATACGACTGATACCAGCGTAAACAGGAACTTGTATTCCAAGTTTCTTCGGCAATAATTTTCCTGCATCTATATTAGCGGAGAGATCAAAAGTGTAGATGTCCTCGCGGCTACGTTCATTGACGCGTCTTTCCAGTTCACCGAAACCACTTGTCTTAATGGTCCCCGCCATTGTGATTCCACCAAGGTCTGCAAGTTTAATGTCCACTCTCGCCAGTGCGGCCGCTCCTCCCTCTTCATTGAGGTTGGAGAATCTAAGCTCATTGAACCAAACCTCTGTACAGGCTGTTTCTATACCGGTGTTCTCAACCGCCAACATCATACCTCTCACCTCTCCAAGGTTTGGATTACCGATAATCGCATAAGACCGCCCGTTAGGCAACGTCTCCTTATAATATTGTGATGATGGAGCTGTACGATTACGACGCATCTTCAGTTGCGTGAGTTCTTCCAGCTCGAAGTCGAGATTATTTTCCTCGGGCCATATCCTAAGACTATCCGTTTCAAACCAGTTAGTTTTCTTCAACGGTATCCTTACCTCGTAGTAGTTACCCTGGAAGTCATTACCGATTCGGACAACACCCGTCAGTGAATAATCCTTGATGGCATCATTGCTGTTGCGGCCTTCCGCATGAATGAACATTCGAAGCTTACCATACTGGCGCATGTCTAGGTTCATCGTCTTGAATACTCCGCGTGCTTCGCCCTGCTGTAAGCCACAGACCTGCATACTAAGTGATTGCTCATTCAGGAACAGTTGCACATTGTTGTTGCTCAGCTGCTGTTGTCTCTCGATGCCGGGAGGAATTACATATCTGACAGGCTGGCGTTGATCGTTCTCCTCTAGATTTACAGCAAGCGTATTAAATTCTTTAGGATCGGGAACCGGAAGGTTCTTGTATTGGCCCGTAGTATCTATCTCGAATTGGAACTTTCTCCATTGGTTACGGACAAGCTCGAGTTTCCCGAAACGCATTACTACTGAACTATCGAAACCCGTCACAAACATCCTGATGAATCGGATGGATTTGAAATCGGGAATGTTACCCACTTTGGATTCAAAATCTTTTACCGGAATTCTAAAGAGGTACCATTTTTCGGGACGATTGGTATTGTTCGCCAATCTCACATTCACCGTTCTCACATCGGTGATGTAATTCGAACCGGCGTTCATAAATGGCTTGATGTCTACCTTATATTGGAAATATTCTTCTACTTCATTGAGCGTATTGTCACGATTCAATTCTTCCGCATCTGGATACTGGGTAAATGCATTTACGAATTGACTGTTGTTATTGGCGATTGGGGAATTTCCGTGTGGATTGTTGATGTCCTTATATCTTCTCAGTATACCGGCGTTTGCCTGATCGTAACTTTCATCCCTGTATGGTTTGAAATTATCAGCCGAAGGATCCGCCTGAACCCTTGCGAAAGTGGCCGGGTCAACGGCGCCCTGCAGGCTGCCAAGATACCCGCTGAATTTTCGTCTTTCGCCATCGTCGGTGAGCCCATCAAGTCCTACATCCTGGAACTGCCTGTCTTCAGGCTCGTTACTGAATGCATTCGTTACCTGCAGTGGATTGGATGGCACCTTGCCCCATACCGTTGCGGAATCTTCTGGCGCATTGTTAGTGGGAGTACGCAAACCGTTTTCATATTGCCTCTTACCATCCCTTAAAATGTCTTCCGATATATTTCCGAGGTTGAAATAAAGTTGACCGCCCGTGCTTGTTGGGTTTAGCACGTATGGATCCTGCATCCAGAACTCGATATATTCAATGTTACCCGTCTCAAAATCGATTTGGTCGATGTTACGCATGATACCGCCCCATGCAGACCTCGGGTTAGTGAGCCTGTTATTGACGTCGATCCTGCCAGCTCTTGTTTCAAAGTTATATGGCCCTTTGTCCTTTGGATAGAAAGCAAGGTCGAATGTCGTCAGCAAGCCCTGGCCGAAATCGTTTGTACGTTGTGGGAATATTTCTCTCTGCAAAACCTGTCTTGTTTCGGGCTTCGATAATTCTTCAAGATCATTACGGAGGGGGTTATTGCTATTGTTTTTTTCCTGTAAAACGGGCTCAATATTATACCAGCCCAGCTTAGCCCGGTTGAAGCCATATTGTAAATCATTTATAGCCGCCGACTCTGGAAACAGCTGTGGTGTAGAGGCGAGATTCCAACTGATCAGCGGGAAACGAAGGTCTATCGATGAACGTGTGCCTTCGAAATCGTCGATGTAAACCTGTCCTTCACCATCCTTGCCGATTTGCGGTGCGTGACCTGGTTTCAACACTGCACCTTCAGCGTATGCGGAGATGGAAGACATTTCCTTCGTAGAATAGAAAGGAAGCTTGTCAAGCCATTTCGTTAACCGAGGCCATTCAGTGCGATAGTCAACGTCCAAACCATACATCGTATTTCGGATGGGATCATCTCCATACGATTGCTTAATGAAGAAAGGGCGTTCACCAAGCTTCACGATAGTTCCACCAATGGTGAGTTTACGGCTGGCGAGATAATCGAGCCGAAGCGCCATGAAATTCCGTTGCTGAATACCGAACGCGGCCTGGTTCTCATACTGTATGTCAACCGGTACACCTGAACTGATAATGGCCTGGTTGATGACCCGAAGCGTACCAAGGTCGTAGTTAATTTCGTAATCAATATTTTCCTGGAGTGTTTGACCACCCGCAGTTACAGTTACCGATCCACGCGGGATGTTGAATCCAAGTTGATAGTCGCTGTTTCCTGTGGATGATGATTTTGAACGGCCGGAAAGTTTGTATCGATTTAAATTAGCATAAGTCTGGGCGATCGCTTTGATCGTATCATAAAGCGGATAATAGACATACTGCGTTCGAAGCGAAGGCTCGTAAACATATTCTATATCGCGACCGAATGGCTCGAGTACAGGAAAGATCACGCGGCTCATGGAAGAGATCACGGTGAAGCCTTCAATATAATCGAATATGCCATCAGGCTGCGGGTCATTCTGGTTGTTTAACCTGTCGAGGTTGACGAGAGAGATCAACGGTACACCTTTGTACGGATCGAGTACAGCCGTAGGCGGCAGGTATCTCTTTTCACCGAGGCTTGGTTCCTCATACAAAAGGTCGAGTTTGAAATCCTGGCGTTCCAGTTGTCCGAAGCCCACCGAGTACACGTTCTTCATCATCAGGTCCCAGATCGGCAGGTTTGTACGCTGTGAAGTTGCTTTCAGCAACTTCAAAAACAATACGCGCTGCGAAGTACCGCTCGTATCGGGTGGCACGTCTTGTGAAAATTCACCAACCTGGAATACACGACCATTATAAGTATACTGGAAAGCGATTCCGAGTACCTCATCAGGCTGAAGCGGTTGGTTAAGCGAAAGGAATCCAATCTGTGGATTGAAATAGTATTCTGAAGGCTGAAGCTTTCGCGCAAAGGTTTTCTCAAATTCCTGTACCGGTGTCAAACCAAGAGACAAGAGTCGGGTTTGGACGGTGGCAGAGTTTCTTGCAACAGGGTCATTGAAAAGAGTACCATATAAGTTGTTGGCCCTGTTGTCAGGCTTAGGATCGGCAGAGCCACCCCAGGCTGGATTGTAAGGTGTGCTTTCTCCAAGATCCATCAGCGCCACGATATCGCGGGTATCGGTAGTTGTGGTTACATTTCGATTGGTCACCCAGACATCTACCCTTAATAATTGCACGGGCGAGTTGACGATCGGTAGATCTTTCATCGCCGTATTATAATTATTACGGAAGTATTGTGCCATCAGGAAGTGACGATTCTCTTCATATTCATCGGCCTTCAGGGAAAATATCTGTGTAGCGGAACCTCCCTCCAAACCGAGAGACTGCCGTTGCGCACGCTGGTTCGCGAGGACTCCTGTGATGAAGAGTTTTCCAAACTGCAACTGGGTCTTGATACCGAATAGGGACTGTGCCGGTGGTATAAGGGTACCCTTGGAAGTAAAGTTTACATTACCAAGTTGGAATTGCTTGATGATCTCGTCGTCCTTGCCCTGGTAATTCAGGTTCAGCTGGTTCTCGAACTCGAAATTCGCGAGCGTATTGTAGTTGATCGGGAGTTTAAGCTTATCGCCGATGTTTGCATCGACTTGTAGCTGCGAGTTCATGTTAAAATCAAGACCGCCGTTCTTTCGAGCTCTTTCAGGGATCGTGGGATTCTTGATATTCTGTCCCTGGTAACCCGCGAGGATGTCCACGAAGCCGGAGGGTTTGATGTCGATCTTACCCGTTCCGACGATCCGGTTAAACCAGTCTTTCGAGACCCTGAACTTGGGGCGAAAGAGGCGCCTGTTCATGTCGGCGAGCATCGCGGACCGACGGCGGAAGTATTCCTCCTCGTCTTTCCGGCCCTGGATCCGAAGAAATTCCTCGGAAGTGTAGGAAGTTGGAACCCGGTAGTATTTGTTACCGATCTTCTCGATTACATAGTACTGCTTGGTCTTTGGATCGTATTCAATCGTTCTTTTGATGTAGGAGGTATCGCGGAAGTCAAAAGTGTTGCGGTTGGGATAATTATATGGGTCACCGTAACGGTCCTGGAGCGGATAAGGTACGGTGTCGTAGAACGGTATTTCGTTATAGAAGTGGAAAAAGGAAAATACTGATGGTTTGCCTTCAAAGCGGGCATGGCCCTGCGTTCCAAAGGCAAGCATGATGGTAATAGCTACCAACGTACGGAAGATATGGGCAGTCTTACAGTTCAATTGATCTCACAATAAGTTACGTCTGGTAAAATTGATCAGAGGATACGGAGGGTTTTTTTGATAAGTTCTTCAACCGGCAGGTTCGGCTCTGCAGCCATCACCTTTTGAAGGTTCTGATCTGCTGCCAATCGGTTGATACCTAAAGCCGTCAGAGCATTTAACGCATCCTGATGCAAAGTATTGTTTTTCATAGGCGAAATATTTGACTCTAAGGGATGTTTGGAGAGTTTGTCGCGTAGCTCGAGAACAACGCGCTCCGCCGTCTTTTTTCCAATGCCTTTTATCCCTTCCAGCACCCGTACGTCTGACTGAATAATGGCCCTGGCCAGTTCTTCAGGTTTCATGTAGGACAACATGACCCGAGCGGTTGACGATCCTATGCCTGAGACAGCGATAAGTTGCTGAAACATTTCCTTCTCACTTATGTCAAAAAAACCATATAAGATGTGGGCATCCTCGCGAATGAGGAGATGAGTATATAGGATGCCTTTGTCGAGGTTCTGGATTTTGGAATAGGTATGGAGGCTGATCTGGACTTCGTAGCCGACGCCATTCACGTCGACGTGTACGAATGAAGGGGTCTTCAGGACAAAATCACCTTTCAGGAATGCTATCATTGCGCGAAATTACGGGAATCGGGAATTGGTAATCGGGAATCGGGAATTGGTAATCGGGAATCGGGAGTTCACGTAGGCAGAAAAGACTTTTCGACTTCGAAGCCTGATTCCCAATTCCCGATTACTGATTACTGATTACCGATTCACTTAACTTTGCCCGCAATTTAATTTCCCGAAAGATGACTAAGAAGATCAATGCAGCAATCACCGCCGTTGGAGGCTATGTTCCGGAAGACAGGCTAACGAATTTCGACCTTGAGAAAATGGTAGAAACGAATGACGAATGGATCCGTTCACGCACGGGAATTGAAGAAAGAAGGATCCTTCGCGGCGAGGGCAAGGCTACTTCCGACATGGTGGTGCCTGCTGTACAGGAATTGTGTCGCAAAAGAGGAATTGACCCGATGGAAATAGATTGCCTGATCGTAGGCACGGTGACACCTGACATGGTGTTTCCCGCCACTGCCAATATCGCCTGCGAAAAACTTGGGGCTAAGAATGCATGGGGCTTCGACGTTAGCGCCGCTTGTTCGGGATTCCTTTACACACTGACACTTGGCGCATCACTAATTGAAAGTGGAAGGTATAAGAAGGTGGTTGTTTGTGGTGCAGACAAGATGAGCGCCATCATCGATTACAGCGACAGGGCTACCTGTATCATTTTTGGAGATGGAGCCGGAGCAGTGTTACTAGAACCGAATGAGGAAGGCTATGGAATACAGGACAGCCTCCTAAAAAGCGATGGAAGTGGATGCAATTATCTACATATGAAAGCGGGTGGTTCCTTACGACCCGCAACCCTCGAGACCGTTATGGCGAAGGAACACTTCGCATACCAGGAGGGCCAGGCAGTCTTCAAATTCGCTGTCAAGGGAATGGCAGATGTGAGTGCCGAATTGTTGGAAAGAAACCAGCTAACGGGTGATGACATCGCGTGGCTCGTCCCTCACCAGGCGAATCTCAGGATCATCGATGCGACGGCCAATCGCATTGGTCTTCCGAAAGAGAAGATCATGATCAATATTCAGAAATTCGGCAATACTACTGCCGGCACCATTCCACTTTGTCTCTGGGAATGGGAGAAAAAATTAAAGAAAGGCGATAAGATAGTGCTTGCTGCTTTTGGCGGCGGGTTTACCTGGGGTGCGACGTTGGTGAAATGGGCTTATTAGTTGCTCGGCTGCTTGGATGCCTCGCTCCCGCTCTGTTCCTCGCTCCCGAACAGAATGAGAGACAGAAAGAAACAGAGCGAGAAACAGAGCGAGAAAACTGGGAACCCCTTCACTCACGGAACTACAACAACCTTCTCCACTCCCCACTTATTATCAACAGTAAGATACCTTACGAGGTAGGTGCCGGCGGGATAATTACCAATATCCACAGAACGGTTACCGGCCTTTTCGCCGTCGAGGATGCGCATTAAAATCTTTCCTGCAAAGTCAGTAATGAATATTTCCTTGATTCCAGCAGTAGACTCGATCGTGAACCTTCCCTGTGTAGGATTTGGATAAATTTTCACCGAGAGGATATTCTTTGGTAGTGGACCCATGTCAACTGCTGCCATAGGTGCGGAAGGGTCACATTCTTTTGCATACAAATACTGTTCTATGATTCGCTGAAGTAGATTATTGAGTAGTTCGACATCATACTTATCGGTAGTAGGCTCTATGTGTGGATTGCCTACACCACTATGGTCGGTGAGAAAGGTATAAGTGCCATTAGTACCCAGCGCCATTGAGCGCAGGAGGAACTCGGTTTCCTTATCCACACCACTGCAAGCGATCGGTATAATCCTCACGCCCATTGCGGCGGCCTTCACGATTAATGTCTTCATTTTCTCCTTTGCATGCTGGTGAGGCGGAGCATCTAATACTATGAATAGGAGTTTGGCTCTTGCCGTTGCAGACCATTGTAGATTTAGCGCTGCCTCAAGTGCGTCTTCCACTGCTTCAGGTGTATCGCCACCACCGTCCGCACGCTGTAGCTTTATAAAATTGATTGTCTTAAGCAAATCTTCGTTGAAGGCCACGTTGCGGGTCACATACTCGTCGCCTTTATCACGATAGAATACAGAAGCAGCCTTGAGTGAAAGCGATCTGTATTTATCCATCGTCTTACGTAATACATCCTCCAGTTCCAGTTTTAGAAACTCGATCTCATCGGCCATGCTACCGGTAGCATCCACAACGAATGCGATCTCCGCTGCATCATTTAGCTGGCAATCGCGTTGCGTTTGCAATAGATTGACGCCGTTGTTAAACATGGAAAGATGGTCGGCTTTATTTCCATACCTATCAACTATGAAATATCCATCGTCCCTCTTTTTTTCCATGAAGAATTCCGACCAAAGTTCTGCCTTGCCAGTGTTATCTGTGAAGGCTTTCCAAGCCGTATCCTTTGTTCTCTTTTCAATTAGATAAACTGGCTCATTAATAAGAGCAGATCTATTTTTCCCCGTAAGTTGCACACTATAACGGTTAACGGGGTTGATCTCCCACATATTTGCAGCAGACTTAAAATCTTTGGTTGTATAGTCCTCCCACATCTTCCATTTACGAAAGTCATTGACTTCACCTGCCGTCAAGAGGCGTGAACTTCCCACTAACGACCGGGTTACGGAGTCAATTACAATGTCCTTTTCATATGCAGTCGTACTGGGGTGATGGGGGATAACATACGTGGAAGTGGAAGGTGCCCTTTTCGAAGATGCGCCTCTCACGCGAACAGGTGCGTAACCCGACGTGCCGGGAGCCACGCTAACGCCTGCAACTTTTCCCGAGAGCCCATAAGTCTCAGAAGCTCCGCTAACATCTCTTTTACGTGAAGATCCATAACCTGTCACTACCACTTCACTAAGTGCTGACCTCGCTCTTAGTAACACAACCTCGAACGAGGGGTCTTTGATATTTTTTTCTGTAATGACCACCTTATAAGACTCGAACCCTACTGCAGAGAAAACAAGAGTATCGGGAAGCCGGGTAGCCATGATTTGAAAACTCCCATCGGCACGTGTGATAATCGCATTTTCCGCGTGCTTGAAACTAACGGTCACACCAGCCGCCATCTTCCCTTCTTCGCCGAGCACGCGACCTTTCAATAATTGAGCAGAACTGGCGAGCTGAAAGAAAACTAGAATGCAGAGGAGAACATAGCGTCGCTTTCTCATAACCTTTTTGATTTAATCAGGAGATGTGCGAATCTGGAGTTTTACACATTCCCAGGTTATTTATTACTTCAACATTCACCGCGAGAATCTTTCACGTGATTCATTTAGCTTTGACTTCCAGGCAATTCTATTTCAAAACCAGTATTCAAATATCTTTTAGATGGATAAAGATTTTAAACCGACAGGATGGGGTTCCTTAGCTGTACACGGTGGACACACTCAGGATCCGATGTATGCCCACCTTGTTCCTATCTATGCGAGTAGTACGTTTGTATTCGATGAGGCCGAACAAGGTATGCGCCGTTTTAGCGGTAAGGAAGACGGATACATTTATTCGCGCTGGGGCAATCCAACATTCACAGAGGCCGAAAAGAAAATCGCCGCGCTCGAAGCGTTTGGGATAGAAAAGAATGGGGCTCCGCTTGAATTGAAAGGATTGTTGCATGCTTCCGGAATGGCCGCCATCACAACGTTGATGTTGGCAACACTCAAACCGGGCGACAAAATACTCACCCACTACTCTCTCTATGGAGGAACCGAGGAATTGATGAGCAGGGTGCTGCCAACTCTCGGCATAACTGCGATCATCACCGATCTGCGTGACCTTAACAAAGCCGAATCGGCAATAAAGTCGGACAAGTCCATCCGCATGCTATATATAGAGACACCCGCGAATCCGACAATTCAGTGTGTCGATATCGCAGCGCTTGCTGAACTGGCAAAACAATACAACCTATTGACGGCGGCTGATAATACATTCGCTACACCTTACCTGCAACAGCCATTCAGCTTTGGGGTTGATTATGTTGTTCATTCCACCACGAAATTCTTAAATGGACATGGTACAGCGATCGGCGGAATATTGTTAGGACATGACCTCGAGTTCATGAATACAAAGGTCAAGACGATGGCCAAGACCCTTGGAGGCAGTGCTAACCCCTTTGACGCCTTCCTTTTGATTAACGGGATGAAGACCCTTGAACTCCGAATGGAAAGGCATTGCCATAATGCAATGGAGACAGCTAACTTCCTGGCTATTCACCCGGCCGTAGCGCGCGTTAACTACACTGGATTGGCGGAACACCCTGACCACTATACGGCGATGAAACAGATGCGGCATCCAGGCGCTATGCTTAGTTTTGAATTGAAGAAAGGACTCGATGGTGGAATCGCGTTTATGAATAAGCTGAAGATGTGCGTGCGTACTGTATCACTTGGCACTTGCGACACACTGCTTTCTCACCCTGCATCGATGACACACTATAGTGTTCCAAAGGAAGAAAAAGAGCGATACGGCATCACTGATGGGCTAATCAGGATGAATGTTGGAATTGAAAATCTGCAGGACATCATTGCCGACCTCGACCAGGCGCTTAATTAATTTTATTTTTTTACAAATGGAGATCAATATACGTAAAGCGGAACGCCAGGATTGTCCGAGACTGCTCGAACTCATCACAGAGTTGGCCATCTATGAAAAGGCCCCGAATGATGTCACTGTTACGATGGAGCATTTCGTAGAAAGCGGCTTCGGCAACACTCCCGTATGGTGGGCTTTCGTTGCTGAGACACCTGCATCGGGTCACGATCCGGCGATCATTCATGGTTTTGCACTTTACTATGTTCGTTATTCGACTTGGAAGGGACAAGCCATGTACCTCGAAGACATTATCGTTACGGAATCAATGAGGGGAAAAAAGATCGGCAAACTATTATTCGACCGATTGATCGAGGAAGCGAAGGAAAGAAAATGGAATCGTATAATCTGGCAGGTGCTCGAGTGGAATGAACCTGCGATTAATTTCTATAGGAAGTATGAGGCATCGTTTGATGGAGAGTGGGTGAACTGCACGTTGTATGTGGACAAGAACTAGTGGTTTGAGGGTTTAAGAGTTTAAGAGTTTAAGAGTTTAAGAGTTTAAAAGTTTAAAAGTTCCTGAAAATTGAAAATTCCCTATAGGATTGAATATGCGATTTACACAACCATTAAACTATTAAACTCTTAAACTCTTAAACCATTAAACCATCAAACCATTAAACCATTTAAACTATTAAACCACTAGACAGGAACACTGCCCTAATTCACCCCTTCCGCCTGCATCACCTTATCAATCTTCAACACCAACCCCTGCAACACCTTTCCTGGACCTGCTTCGGTGAATTTTGATGCACCATCGGAGATCATGGCCTGGACGCTCTGGGTCCATCGGACGGCACCAGTCAATTGATCGATCAGGTTTTGTTTTATCTCTTCTTTGTCCATGACTGCCTTGGCCGCGACATTTTGGTAAACTGCACAGGCGGGTGTATGGAAGTTAATAGACTCAATCGCCGATTGCAGTTCTTCCTTTGCGGGCTCCATGAGCGGAGAATGGAATGCACCTCCGACTGGCAATATGAGCGCCCTCTTGGCACCGACTGCTTTCATGCGTTCACAGGCAATTTCGATCCCTTTGATTGTACCGCTGATGACCAGTTGACCAGGGCAATTATAATTCGCCGGGACTACTATTTCTCCCGTTTCCTTTTGGACCGCAGCGCAAGTTTCCTCTACAATTTCATCGGCCAAGCCAAGCACGGCGGCCATCGTCGATGGATTCATAGCACATGCCTTTTGCATAGCCCTGGCGCGTATGGCTACAAGTTGAAGAGCATCATCGAAACTCAAGGTGCCATTTGCGACGAGTGCGGAGAATTCTCCCAATGAATGACCGGCCACCATATCAGGCCTGGCGCTCTCGATGCTTCTGTAAGCAATGATAGAATGAAGAAATACGGCCGGCTGCGTCACATTAGTCTGCTTCAGATCGTCTTCGCTCCCATTAAACATGACATCGGAAATGCGAAATCCCAGCACTTCGTTAGCCTGCTCAAAAAGCTTCTTGGCAAACGCGCTGTTGTCGTAGTGGTCCTTTCCCATTCCCGGAAATTGAGAACCCTGGCCGGGAAATATATATGCATGTTTCATGGTCTGTTCTTACAAAACAAAAATGCCACAAACACAGTGAGAAAAAAAATCTTTGTGGCGATCTGATGAAAATATTCTTTAGTGGCTAAGATTCGCAGAAATCAGCTTTAGGAACTCACTCCGGGTAGGATTTTTTTGGAATTCACCATCGAATGCGGATGTGGTGGTCACGGAATTCTGCTTTTGTACACCCCGCATCATCATGCAAAGGTGTTGCGCTTCTATGACTACCGCTACTCCAATCGGATTGAGCGTTTCCCTGATTGCGTTCATGATTTCAACCGTCAATCTCTCCTGCACCTGCAATCTGCGGGCATACACGTCGACCACGCGAGCGATCTTGCTAAGGCCCGTGATCCAGCCGTTTGGTATATATGCAATATGGGCTTTACCAAAGAATGGCAACATATGATGCTCACACATGCTGTACAATTCAATATCCTTTACCAGGATCATCTCACTAACAGGTTCGTGAAATTTCGCAGAATCAAGTATAGCGTGAGCATCCTGTTGATAGCCCTGCGTCATGTACTGCATCGCCTTCGCCAGTCGTTCGGGGGTCTTCAACAAACCCTCCCGGTTAGGATCCTCTCCTATCAGTCCGAGCGCCTCGCGGTAACTGGTGACGAGTCCCGAGGTTGTTTTCTCATCGAAGTGTTCTGTTTTACTGTACGCCATACTCTTTTGTTTATCAGTTTCGGTTTAACGGTTTAACGGTTTAACGGTTTAAAAGTTTAATGGTTTAAAAGTTCTTAAAATTGAGACTTCATTTCTATCAAGTATCTGCGAACTGAAGAACTATTAAACTATTAAACATTCAAACTCTTAAACATTTAACCACACTTAACCCTTTCACGCAGGATACTCCACGAAGTTTCTTGGTGTCTCATATAGCCGGATCTGCAAATCGAACTTTTTATCGATATGCGGCCTCAACAATTTATAGATAACGATAGCGATGTTCTCCGCGGTAGGATTTAGATCTTTAAACTCTTTTGTATCGAGGTTAAGATTCTTGTGGTCGAACCGGGTGTGTACTTCCTGCTTAACGAGGTCACCAAGAACTTTCATATCCATCACGAACCCGGTTTCCTTATCGGGCTTGCCAGTGACTTTCACCTCAAGTTCATAGTTATGTCCATGGTAGTGTGGCAGCGCACACTTACCGAAGGTCCTTTCATTGGTCGCGTCATCCCATGCCTGGTTATAAAGGCGGTGTGCCGCGTTAAAATGTTCCCTTCGGAAAACCGCTACTTTTTTACTCATTATCTGGTTACTATTATTTCTGAAGGATAGTTTCGCTTTTATTCACCAAAATATTCGACGTATATCCGTGGTGTCTCGTAAAGTTTGATGCAATGCAACTGCACCCTCGGCGGCAGGTGTACCTGCAGTTCATTCCATATCCCGATTGCGAGGTTTTCTGTACTACACATTTTTCCCTGCATAAAGTCAACATCCATATTGAGGTTGCGGTGGTCGACTTTCTCAATCACGTGTTCGCGTATTAGCAAACTCAATTGCTTTACATCGAAAACGAAACCTGTGTCCTGGTCAGGTTGTCCCTTAACCGTCACATATAACTCGTAATTATGTCCATGCCAATTTTCGTTGGCGCATTTCCCAAATACCTGCTCATTCTGCTCTACGCTCCAATAAGGATTGTACAATTTATGGGCTGCATTAAAATGTTCCAGTCTTGTCAAATACACCATAGTCTCAAATGTGGCGCAAAGTTATACGATCCGGTAATATAACGGTGAGTGGGCAGTGGTCATTAGTCAGTGGTAAGTAAACCCTCAATTTGCTCTTTTCCAATCCGAAGGATAATCCAACTGTAAACGACCCACTCACCATTCACCACTCACCACTCACCGCTTATACTTACATTTGCCGCTATCACGCCGGGTATGAACATCTTAATTGTAGCAGCAACCACCAGGGAGATTGAACCTTTTCTCTCCTATTATCGCGAAAACAAGCGTGCCTGGGATGTCGACGTATTGATTACAGGCGTTGGTCTTCTTTCGACCAGTCATGCCCTAACGAGGCAGCTACATCTAAAGAAGCCTGACTTGGTGATACAGGCCGGCATTGCAGGCTGCTTCGAACCCAAAATTCCCTTAGGAACTGTGGTACTCGTAAAGCAGGATGCTGTTGCTGACCTCGGTGTAATGGAGAACAACGAACTTCGCACATTGTTCGACCTCGGTTTGGTGAAACTCAACCAGCCCCCATTCAAGAAAGGATGGCTTGGGAACCCGGAAAAGGAACTCATGAAAAAGTCAGGGTTGAAGGTCGTATCGGCAATTTCGGTGAACCAGGTATCGACATCAAAGACAGACATCCAGAATCTCCAGCGGAAATTTTCTCCCGTGATTGAATCGATGGAGGGTGCCGCGCTGCATTATGTATGTTTAATGGAAAAAATAATCCAAATGCTGTTTTTAAT
>JACMKU010000006.1 GCA_014379965.1 Chitinophagaceae bacterium | reverse complement strand
TGGGACCGAAAAACTTACCAATGAAAGCAGTTCCAAATTGCTGAATGAAGAACAATAAGCTGAGAATCGTAATGACTATGATAACGATTGTAGATTGCGAAATGGAAGATAAGAATGGAACCTGTTTCAAACCCTCGATTGCAGAGGTGACCGAAATCGGAGGCGTGATCATCCCATCGGCCAGCAATGCCGCGCCTCCGATGACCGCGGGGATGACAAGCCACTTCTTGCGCCTGCGAACCAGCGCGAAAAGAGAAAAAATGCCACCTTCCCCCCTATTATCTGCATTCAGCGTGAGGATGACATACTTGATGGTCGTCTGAAGAGTAAGGGTCCAGATGATCAGCGATAAGGATCCGATCACCAGGCTTTCGGAAATAGTCTTACCGCTTGTAATAGCATTTAAAACATACAACGGTGATGTGCCGATGTCGCCATAAATAATTCCAAGTGCTATGAGGAGCCCGGCAGCGGAAACTTTATTCTTTAATGACATCTTTGACCTTGGAAAATTGAGAGAGCAAATGTAAAACAGCACAGCCCTCGCTTAAGAAAATAGAGCCTGCCAAGTGCATATCTTTATAAAATCTTTATACGATGCTTTTTCAGTCATGGCGAGGCTATTTTTTAGGGTATCTTACATCTGCTTCTTAATTTATTCAATGCCTGGCGTCTTTACGAAACGGTTTTCTAAAAGCAAACAGTACCTGATCAGCCTGCTTATGGTAGGTGCCGTATCTGCAATCTGTTTTGGGATTTCTCAGTATCTGGGATACCGAGTAGTAGCATTTATCTTATTGCTGACTGTTTCAATCATAGCAATTTCTTTCGACATCCTTCCAGTCTTATTATCGGCAACTCTCAGCGCGTTCATATGGGATTTCTTCTTCATCCCACCTCGCTTTAATTTTCATGTTGGGGATACGGAAGATGTGATCCTACTCGTTATGTACTTCCTGATCGCGCTCATCAATGCAGTACTCACCTACAAAATAAGAACGGATGAGAAAGCTAATCTGAAAAAAGAAGAAAAGGTCAACACTCTAAAACTTTACGACACGTTACTCAATTCGCTATCACACGAACTCCGAACTCCCATTGCCACCATTATTGCGGCTACGGATAATTTGAAATCTACAAACAATAGCCTGTCAAGAGAGAATAAGGAAGAATTGGTGAGCGAGATTGCCAAAGCATCATTCCGGCTAAATCAACAGGTCGAGAACCTTTTGAATATGTCAAGACTCGAATCAGGTTTTGTCAGGCCAAAAATGGACTGGTGCGACATCAGCGAACTTGTATATGAAACAGCGGATAAAGTTGAAGAAAATAAGACTGGGCACAGAATAAGAATAAATATTAATCCTAACATTCCTCTTATTAAAACCGACAAAATTTTACTAGGACAGGTAATATACAATTTACTAAACAATGCATATCTACACACGAAGCCGGATGTAAGAATTCATGTAAGTGCAATGATGAATGTTGACATCTTACAACTTATTGTGGAGGATAACGGGGATGGCTTTCCAGATACCGAAATTGAAAATGTATTTGACAAATTTTATCGATTGAAACAAAGCAAAGCAGGCGGGACAGGTCTTGGCCTGTCGATAGTAAAGGGTTTTACAGAAGCCCTGAAAGGTCATGTCGGACTTCAAAATATTTCCAGCGGAGGTGCAAGATTTACAATCGAAATTCCCTGTGAATCCTCAAAACTCAAAATGACACCATGAACAGGGCAGAGATACTAATAATTGATGATGAAGACCAGATCAGGAAAATGTTGGAGATTACACTAAAGGCAAATGATTATAGCGTCACCTCTTCTCCTTCAGGGACTGAAGGTCTTATCATGGCCTCTAACCATCCCCCGGATTTAATCCTACTCGACTTAGGGTTACCTGATAAAGATGGAATAACTGTCTTGCAGGAAATGCGAACATGGCATACCGGGCCTATTATCATCCTTTCAGTCAGGCAGGATGAGGAAATAATCATAAACGCGCTAGATAAGGGAGCGAACGACTATTTATCGAAGCCATTCCGAACAGGCGAATTGCTTGCACGGATACGATCGGCTCTCAGGAGTTCAGTTGCAGAAGATAATGATCCAATAATAAATTCAGAGGATTTACAAATTGATCTTTTGACCAGGACCGTCAAAAAACAGGGCAAGCTCGTCAAATTAACAAATACGGAATACAGCCTGTTGGCCCTGTTTGCGCGAAACGATGGTAAAGTACTTACTCACCATTTCCTTCTACGTGCCATTTGGGGACCTGGATTTATCAACCAGTCCCAATATCTAAGAGTTTTTGTAGCACAGATCCGAAAAAAAATCGAGACTGACCCCGACAGACCAAAATACCTGGTGACTGAATCAGGTGTAGGATACAGGTTCGTCAGCATTTAAGCCACCTGCACTATAACTGCCATCTAGCCTATTTGAATTTCAACACCAATCGTTTGTCGCCCGTCTTCTCAGGCACCATATTCACGCGGTTCCCAATCCCAACATAGTATTGATACACTTGGGCGGCTGGCTCAGTTCAAGAGGTAGAGCGATGCCCCCTCCCAATGAAATCACTAAATTACAGCTCATGAAAATCGCTACTTACAACGTCAATGGTGTCAACGGCCGGCTTCCCGTATTGCTTCGCTGGTTAAAAGAATCATCACCCGATATCGCGTGCCTGCAGGAGTTGAAGGCGCCACAGGAGAAGTTTCCTGAAGCTGCCATCA
The DNA here is from genome assembly GCA_014379965.1 of Chitinophagaceae bacterium. Taxonomy (GTDB): domain Bacteria; phylum Bacteroidota; class Bacteroidia; order Chitinophagales; family Chitinophagaceae; genus VBAT01. The sequence continues at coordinate 39,017 of JACMKU010000006.1, read as the reverse complement.
GAGAGGCCGGCTACCACGCTATCTGGCACGGGCAGAAAAGTTGGAATGGTGTTGCCATTCTTTCCAAATCGCCTGACCTCAAAGAAAATCGTCGGGGTTTGCCAGGAGATCCGGAAGACCTTCATAGCCGTTACATCGAAGCTACATTCAAAGGGATTGTCGTTGGTTGTCTTTACCTACCCAACGGCAATCCTTATCCCGGAGCTAAATTCGAATACAAACTAAAATGGTTCAAGAGGCTCTCTGCGCACGCAAAGAAATTATTGAAGAGTGATGTGCCCGTCGTCCTCGCCGGAGATTACAATGTGATGCCTACGGAACTCGACGTATACAAACCCGAGCGATGGGTGAATGACGCATTGTTTAGGAAGGAAGTCAGAGCTGCGTTCAAAACTTTGGTTGGACAGGGATGGACCGATGCTCTAAGAAAATTACATCCCGACGAAACGATATATACATTCTGGGATTACTTCCGCAACGCTTATGCGCGTGATGCAGGTTTGAGAATAGACCATTTCCTCTTAAGTAAACACTTCGACAAACGATTGGTAAGAGCAGAAGTCGACAGGCATGTTCGCGGTTGGGAGAAGACGAGTGATCATGCACCAGTATGGATCGAGATCAAGGAAGGAAAGGCGGCAAGTCGGAAAGCTCGGATGGTCGCCAGTCGGAAAAGTCCGGAAGTCCGGAAGTCCGAAAGACGTGCACAATAACTGATTAGTGTTTCGGACTTGCGAAGGTCCATTAATGGTCACTCGCGTACCATTATCCAGCGTCTGCGTTAGGCTAAGGCGGACAGTCACTCACTATTCACTACTCACTACTATAGCACGGTATTTGAATAGATAAGCAAAGAATGTAAACTGTTGATTTCTCTCATTAACTCCTCTGAGCATCATTATAACACTCGCATTGTTGGCAAATTAGAGATTGATTAGAAAAAAATTAATACCAATCCACAAAACAGGGTTTAAATTCCCACCTTTTGTTAAGTCTACTATTGAAATAGGGGAGAAATTTATGGCAAATTTTTTGTTTTAATTGGGATACTACTTTGGCTTGGTGCGACCACCACCTTATACATAAGTCGAATTACAAAATTTTAAAGGGGCTATCATGGATTTAATTTGCTTTTCGCACTTGCGATGGAACTTTGTTTACCAACGACCGCAACACATTTTGAGTCGGATGGCTAAACATTTCCGCATATTATTTGTTGAGGAGCCCATATTCGATACCGATAAACCCTACCTGGATACCAAAGAAAACTCGGAGAAGGTTTGGGTGATTGTCCCACACTTACAACAGGGTCTTGCGGAAGATGAGATTAATAACTTACAGGAAAGTTTATTGCAGAATTTTTTCGAATACTTCGGAGTAAAGAAATTTATAGCCTGGTATTATACACCAATGGCTCTTGGTATCACTGGTTCATTTTCTCCCGATCTCGTCGTGTTCGATTGCATGGATGAGCTTTCTGCTTTCAAGAATGCACCTCCCTTATTGATTCAGCGTGAAAAGGAATTGCTTGCAAATGCCGACGTTGTCTTTACCGGCGGTAGTAGCCTATACGAGGCTAAGAAAGATCGGCACCCAGAGGTGTATCTGTTTCCAAGCAGCATTGATAAGAAACATTTTGAGAAAGCACGCTCCGGTAATCTTGACCTGATCGATCAGATGGAAATACCTTATCCGCGAATTGGCTTCTTTGGTGTGATAGATGAAAGAATGGACATCGATCTGCTCCGTGAAATGGCGAATATGAAACCAGAATGGCAATTCATCATCATCGGGCCCGTTGTTAAAATAGATCCCGCAACACTTCCGACTAATTCGAATATCCACTACCTGGGTTCGAAATCTTACCAGGACTTACCCTATTATCTCTCTGGTTGGGATGTCGCTATGATGCCTTTCGCCATGAATGAATCGACGCGTTTCATTAGCCCGACGAAGACTCCGGAATACCTGGCGGCAGGCAAGCCAGTAGTTTCAACGCCTGTGCACGACGTCGTGAAATCATATGGAGACACCGGGCTTGTCGAAATCGCAGCGAATGCGGAAGAGTTTATAGAAGGAATTCAAAAATCACTCGATAGAAAAGACAATGAACAATGGTTGAAGAATGTAGATGAGGAACTGGCGACGAACTCATGGGACATCACTTGTGATAAAATGTTGAACATTATCCAGGGAAAACTAAAGAACCAATTACCGGACAATAAAATAACACAAAAGGAGGACGAGTATGTATGACTATTTAATCGTTGGAGCCGGCTTTGCGGGAGCCGTAATGGCCGAGCGGCTCGCCAAGACCGGGAAGAAAGTGCTTATCGTTGATAAGCGTCCTCACATCGGGGGAAATACTTATGATTACTTCGACAATGACGGCATCCTGGTTCATAAATATGGACCGCATATTTTTCATACAAACAGCAGGGACATTTATGATTACCTGGGTCAATTCACTCAATGGAGACCTTATGAACATCGCGTACTGGCCAGCGTAGATGGAATGCTTGTACCCATACCTATCAATCTAGATACGATAAATAAACTATACTCTCTTAATCTCTCTTCATCCGAAGTAGATGCTTTCTTCCTTTCCAAAGCAGAGAAGAAAGATCGGGTTGTGACCTCTGAAGATGCCGTGGTCTCTAAGGTGGGACGTGAATTATACGAGAAGTTTTTTAAGAACTATACTAAGAAACAATGGGACCTCGACCCATCGGAACTTGATGCGTCAGTAGCTGCAAGAATTCCAACAAGGAATAATAGAGATAACCGTTATTTTACAGATACATACCAGGCAATGCCTTTGCATGGATACACCCGGTTGTTCGAAAGCATGCTCTCTCATCCGAACATTCATATCATGCTCAATACGGACTATAAATTGATCGAGCAGGATATTCCTTATCGCGAAATGATCTATACTGGGCCGGTTGATTATTACTTCGATTATTGCTATGGAAAATTGCCATACAGGTCTATCGAATTCAAATTTGAAACTATTGAGGCCGAGACTTTCCAGCCTACCGGCACAGTTAATTTTCCAAATGAACACCCGTATACGAGAGTGACGGAATTCAAATATCTCACTGGACAGAAACATCCTAAGACGAGCGTGGTGTATGAGTATCCAAAGGCGGAGGGAGATCCGTATTATCCAGTGCCAAGGCCTGAGAATGCGGAGCTTTATAAGAAATACCAGTTGCTCGCCGCCGAGACGAACAATGTGCATTTCGTAGGTCGCCTGGCTACTTATAAGTATTACAACATGGACCAGGTAGTGGGACAATCGCTTACCCTGTTTAAGAAAATAATCTCTTCTAAAGAAAACGGAAAGCATGTCAACGGGCACAGAATATCAATACCACAAAAAGCCTGAGATCTGGGGAGGAATTGAATGTACAATCAACAGGGTCGAGGATGAATTTCGCGACCAGCTGGAATATGCCGGTCATTATAAAAGGTTGGGCGATATACAGCAGTTTGCTGATCTCGGCATTCGTAAGATTCGTTACCCCGTACTCTGGGAGTATCATGAACCCACTGAGGATACTGAGATAGACTGGCAATGGTCAACGGAACAGCTCGACTTGATAAAGATGCAGGGGATCACTCCTATTGCTGGACTTTTGCATCACGGTAGTGGTCCCGCATTCACCGATCTCCTGGATGAAGAGTTTCCTGGCAAACTCGCCGCATATGCTGGCAAGGTGGCAACTCAATTTCCATGGCTTGAATATTATACTCCCGTCAATGAGCCACTAACGACCGCAAGGTTTAGTGGCCTTTATGGTCTATGGTACCCACACCGTTCAAGTGACTGGGAATTCGCGAAGATGTTCATCAACCAGGTAAAAGGAATCGTACTCTCGATGATGGAGATCCGTAAAGTCAATCCATCTGCGAAACTCGTGCAGACAGAAGACTTGTGTAAGGTCCATAGTACTCCACTCCTATCTTACCAGGCATCTTTCGAGAATAAGAGGCGATGGTTAACCTATGACCTCCTTTGTGGCAAACTGGATCAACAGCATCCGCTTTGGAAATATTTTATTGGAAAAGGCATCAAGGTAGAAGCATTGGAATTTTTCCTCGAGAATGCATGCCCCCCCGACATCATGGGATTCAACTACTATGTTACCTCCGAACGCTACCTGGATGAGAACCTGGATAATTTCCCCCGTCATACCCATGGTGGAAACGGAAAACATCACTATGCTGATACGGAGGCTGTGCGCGTAGGGAAGACAGTGGGACTTAGTTTCCTGTTGCAAGAAGCTTGGGATCGTTATGGATTGCCAATGGCCATCACCGAATGTCATCTTAATTGTACCCGTGAAGAACAACTCAGATGGTTCAAGGAAAATTGGGACGCCTGCTGTGGACTTTGTGAGAAAGGCGTGGACATACGTGCAGTGACAGCCTGGGCATTACTCGGGGCTTATGACTGGAACAGCGTGCTTACCGAGCACAATCGTCATTATGAGCCGGGAGTGTTCGATATAAGAAATGATAAGTTGCGCGCCACCTCTGTTGCAAAAATGATTCGATCGCTCGCTAATACCGGTACGTTCGAGCATCCACTCGTAAGTGAAAAGGGTTGGTGGGGGAGGCAAAGCGTTTCTTCGCCTGGGATAGCGACTTATAGCAACGTTCAGACACCGCCCGTATTGATCATAGGCAGGAGTGGCACTCTTGGAAGTGCGTTTATGAAAATCTGCGAGACCAGGCATATTCCATATGTTGCATTGACAAGAGCCGATGTCGACATCCTAAATGAGGAAAGCATTCGTTCTGTGATCGAGAAATATAAGCCCTGGGCCATCATTAATGCGGCAGGGTATGTACGCGTAGATGACGCCGAGTTGAACCGTGATGAATGCTTTGCCATCAATGCCACGGCTCCGGGCCTTTTGGCGAAATGCTGTCATGAGCGTGACATTCGATTCATGACTTTCTCCTCCGACCTCGTTTTTGATGGGGATAAGAAGACGCCTTACCACGAGGCCGACCAGGTAATGCCGCTAAATGTCTATGGCTCGAGCAAAGTGGAAGGCGAGAAACTGGTTCTCGCTGCTAATCCCGGTTCTCTCGTTATTCGTACTAGCGCCTTCTTTGGGCCCTGGGATCGCTATAATTTTGTCTACGCGGTGCTGGACGCCCTGGAAAAGGAACGGCCATTTTATATGCCTCATGATGTGATTGTGTCACCTACTTATGTCCCTGACCTTGCCAATACATCGATGGATCTATTTATTGACGAAGAAAAGGGTACCTGGCATCTTACCAACGAAGGATTGCTCACTTGGGCTAACTTTGCTGAAGCGATTGCTGATCGTAGTTGTCATAAAAAGAATACATTGGTGGCAAAATCTTTAATAGAAATGGGCTGGCAAGCCCAACGCCCTCTCTATAGCGCTTTGGAAAGCGAGAAAGGCATCATGATGCCTTCCATCCACAACGCGCTGGAAAGATATTTTGAAGAAAGGGCGGTTTAAACTACTCACTATGGCAGGTAATAAATTCATGTTTTCGACCGGAATTGAGAACAGTTATCCAACAATCCTACTACCCGACGGCAGCACGAAGCGAATCGATGAAATGGAAAAAACTTTTCACTATGCTAATTGGGAAAAGGATTTTCAACTTGTAAAGGAATTAGGTTTAGAATTCTTGAGATATGGTCCACCCTACTATAAGACACATCTAGCGCCAGGCAAGTACGACTGGGATTTTACTGATGCCACTTTCAATAAGCTAAAGGAACTCCACATCACGCCAATAGTCGACTTATGTCACTTTGGGGTACCCGACTGGCTTGGCAACTTTCAAAATCCTGACTTCCCCCATCACTTCGCCGAGTATGCAAGGGATTTTGCAAAGCGATATCCATCCTTACAATTGTATACTCCAATTAACGAGATATTCATTACGGCTATGTTCTCCGCACAATATGGATGGTGGAACGAGCGCCTCCAATCGGACAAGGCATTCGTGACGGCCCTCAAACACCTTTGTAAGGCGAATGTGATGGCGATGAAGGCAATTCTACAGGTGCAACCGGAAGCAACCTTTATACAGAGCGAATCATCGGAATATTTCCACGCAATGGACCCTTCTGCTGTACCCCTCGCGAGGTTCCTCAATCAAAAAAGATTTCTCTCGCTCGATCTAACGTATGGATATCCATTGAACGTGACGATGTATGAATACCTCCTGAAGAATGGAATGACACGCGACGAATATCATTGGTTCGTGCAAAACCAAGTGAAGGCAAAATGCATCATGGGAAATGACTATTACGTCACCAATGAGCACCTGGTATTTCCTGATGGACATACACAGGCCGCGGGCGAGATCTTCGGATACTATGTGATCACACATCAGTACTATAGGCGATACAAGTTGCCGATCATGCATACGGAGACAAACATCAAGATGCCTGCGTGTAAGGAATGGTTACTGAAACAATGGGCGAATGTGCATCGCCTGAAACACGATGGGATCCCGATCATCGGCTTCACGTGGTATAGTTTGCAACACCAGGTGGACTGGGATTCGGCGCTAAGAAATGATGCGGGTAATGTAAATGAGCTGGGACTATTCGATCTCGACAGGAACATCATGCCAGTGGGTGAGGCTTACAAGAAGCTTATATTGGATTGGAAGGATATATTGAATGAGGAGAGTTATGGGCTGACATTCGATAACTGGTAGGCCAATAGGCAATAACCAATAGGCAATAGGCAATAACCAATAGGCAAAAGGCAATAACCAATAGGCAATAGACAATAGGCAATAAGCAATAGACAATAGGCAATAAGCAATAGACAATAAGCAATATGTAATAAGCAAAAGGCAATGGCCAATAAGCAAGTTCCATCGAACCTTGATTATTGGCCATTGACTATTTGACTATTGATTATTGTCTATTTTGTCTATTGTCTATTGATCTATCTGGTGAAAACTACTTCTTCCCGTATGATGTCGGCCGTGAATAGCGCGAACAGATCAGAAGCTCCTAACTGGGAGTTTTTATCAGAATAAGCCTTTGAAGTATGATCAAGGGATGGTTTCTCTGTAAAAGGAAGAATTTCATCAATCCTGGTAATAGTGACCAGTTCTGTAACTTTTCTCTCGATTTGCTCTACTCTTTTCCTCATAACAGACATTTACGCAATTTACTTCAATTTTTGTGCCCGAATGGAAAAGAATATACTGATACCGCGCTAATTACCTTATCTTTAAAACCTACCGCAACTAGCAGGAATTATACATATTCTTTTTTCTTGATTCACATTGGGGACTTTTCTCCACAGATCCTTTCTCATTTTTTACCGATTGTACTTCGTGATTCTTATCGTGATTCCATGACACATTTCTTTATGACAACTTATTGTTTCAATTAGAAGAATTCATTGCAGTAGTTATTAAATAACTAGTCGTTTAACATTTCGCTTACGCAGGTGAGGGGAATCCGTTTTCTTATGAAGAAGGAAAATTTTGTTAGCTCGAGCAGAGAGACCGAAAGTGGAACTGCCCCTCACATTTTCGAACTCATACTGGATACATTTTCCATCGGTATCAAGGCATTCAAGCCCAGGCTTTCGTCTTCTGGCCAGGTTACAGACTTCGAATATGTGTTTGTTAATGAAGTGGCGCAGGCGGAATTAGGAGACAGGACGATAGAGAATAAAACCTTACTTGGGTTGTTTCCTACGCACGTTGACACTTTCGATCGCTTAGCTAGAGTGTTGAAGTCGTCCGAATCAATTGAGGTGATCTACAGCATAGGCGAGGACGGGACAGCGAGGTGGGTCCGTGAAAGATATCTTCGCTTTGAGGATTTGGTCTTGCTTTGTACCCAGGACATAACCGAGCAGATGAGGAACGAGGAGCGCGTTACAGAACTAAATGCTACTCTATCCTTGAGAAACAGGCAGCTCGCCACGCTCAATTCAGAGCTTCAAACCTTTACCAATATTGCGGCGAACAATTACAAAGACACTCTTCGTAATTTATATACCGGCCTCGAGTTCATTGCCAGCCAGGAAGCACCGAGGTTGAGTGATACAGGCAAAGCCAATGTGAGGAGAGCACAGGCTGCCATACAGAAGATGAAATTGCTGACGGAGGATATCATCACTTATTCAAGTATCCCTTCTCTGGATAAAGAAGTTGCAGTCGTAGATCTAATGAACATTCTCGAGGGTCTCAAAAAAGACCTCGCCACCAAGCTTGGCCCAGAAAATATCCGAATCAATTGCGTTAATATTCCGGCAATTAATGGATACCCGGCCCTTTTATCGCTATTGTTTCACCATCTAATAGACAACTGCATCAAGTTCCGTAAGGAAAACCATCCACTCGATATTCATATTGAATGTGAAGAGGGAAATGGTGTTGAATTAGATCATCCCAGCGCCATGCCACATGTTAAGTATGTATCCATTGCCATTACGGATAATGGAATGGGGTTCGACCCGGACAAGGCTGAGGATATATTTGCAATGTTCTACAGGGCGAATGAAAAGAACAAATACAAAGGATCTGGAATTGGACTGGCAGTCTGCAGGAAAATCATGGATATTCATTCAGGATTTATCCTTGCAAAAGCTATTCCCGATGAAGGTGCGACCTTCCATTGCTATTTTCCTCTGCCGAAGTAGACATAGTTAGGAAGGAGATCTGGATATAGTATGGCATTTAATTCACGGATCAACGTACTGATCGTAGTAGTCTTCTCTATGCATCCCGATGCGCCTAATACCTTTGCCATCTTATTCATTTCATCGCTAATACATGTAGAGTAAATGTAGACTCTTGATAGGCCCGGCCGAACACTCGCCCGCAGGACCGATAAGAATTCGAGCCCATTAACGCGCGGCATGTTGTAGTCGACGAATATTATATCTGGCTTATAGGTCTTCGCCAACGCCAATCCTTCTTCTGCGCATTCTGCGTAAGCGCAATTAAAAACACCTGGAACTTTTTTAAGCGCATCCATAAACACCAAGTGTTCATCGGGGTCGTCATCGATAAGGAGAATTTTCTTTTCCATATCATTGATTTTAATAAACGTTGGTAAGTATTAACTATTATCTATGGAATACTGAATCGTTATGAAGTTTTCTATTACCAATTTGTGAATTCAACACAATGCTATTTGCAATTGAACTGTAAAGACATCAAAAAAGGTATATTACCCACGCAGCGAAGGGTGCTGCTGTAATTCAAATCTAGTGCTTTCCGATTTCTTCCAAAATATTTTTTGCCCTTTTTTTTTGAGTCCAATACCAGATTGTTATATGACAAATGGCTGACTATTTGCTTTAACTCTGGGTCAACTCTTTTCCTCTTTTATCAACAATTCTATTATGGCGACAAAAAAAACCAAGCCGTCCAAGGACGCTGCCCCAAAAGATATTACAAACAAGAAAGTAGATTCACTGGCCCCGCATATGGAAGATAGCGCCGGGGAATTAATGACTACCGATCACGGAGTCAAAATCAACGACGATCAAAACTCCCTGAAAGCCGGCAATCGTGGCGGCACCCTCCTTGAAGACTTCATCATGAGGGAAAAGATTACTCACTTCGATCACGAGCGGATACCCGAAAGGATAGTACATGCTCGCGGTTCAGCGGCTCATGGCGTCTTCCAGGTGTACGAATCTCAAGCTAAGTTTACGAAAGCTAAATTCTTAGAGGATCCGAAGGCGAAGACGCCCGTGTTTGTTAGATTTTCTACGGTGGCTGGCTCACGGGGTTCGTCCGATCTTGCGCGTGATGTACGGGGCTTTGCGGTGAAATTTTACACCGAAGAAGGCAATTTCGACCTCGTGGGAAACAACATCCCTGTCTTCTTCATCCAGGACGCGATGAAGTTTCCCGACCTGGTACATGCTGTAAAGCCCGAACCACACAATGAGATGCCTCAGGCGGCCTCCGCCCACGACACGTTCTGGGACTTCATTTCCCTGATGCCCGAATCAGCCCACATGGTCATGTGGACGATGAGCGATCGCGCACTTCCGAGGAGCTATCGTATGATGGAGGGCTTTGGGGTACACACGTTCCGCTTCGTGAACGATAAGGACGAGGCGCACTTCGTGAAATTTCACTGGAAGCCGTTGCTTGGCGTTCATTCTGTAGCGTGGGACGAGGCGCAGAATATTTCCGGCAAAGATCCAGACTTCCATCGAAGGGATCTTTGGGAGGCCATTGAAAGTGGCGAGTTCCCCGAATACGAGCTCGGCGTCCAGATCGTGGCCGAGAAGGATGAACACAACTTCGACTTCGATCTGCTCGACCCTACAAAGTTGATCCCGGAGGAAATTGTTCCGGTAAAGAGGATCGGGAAACTGACACTCAACCGCAATCCGGATAATTTTTTCGCGGAGACCGAACAGGTCGCGTTTCACGTTGGACATATCGTACCAGGAATCGATTTTACCAACGACCCGCTACTACAGGGGCGTTTGTTTTCCTATACTGATACGCAGTTGATTAGACTCGGCGGGCCTAACTTTCACGAGATCCCCATCAATCGCCCGGTTGTTCCCGTCCACAATAACCAACGCGATGGTTTTATGCGTCAGCAGATAAACAAAGGAAGGGTAAGCTATAACCCTAATTCACTAGGTGGTGGTTGTCCATACCAGGCCAAGATGTCTGAAGGAGGCTTTACTTCGTTTGCAGAGCGCATCGATGCGAAGAAGGTGCGGGAAAGGAGCAAAAGTTTCTTCGACCACTTTAGCCAGGCCACATTGTTCTTCAACAGCCAATCTGAACCGGAAAAAAATCATATCGTAGACGCCTTGTCCTTCGAACTTGGTAAGGTGGAGACGATTGCCATACGTGAGCGAATGCTTGGCATACTGGCCCAGATCGATACTGGTCTCGCTACCCAGGTGGCCTACAACCTTGGACTCCACGTGCCGAAGAAACCGGAGCAACCAATGAACCAGAGCATACCTGCAGATGGCGATCCGAAAGACTTCCAGCCGGTTAAGGTAAATCCTAAGCTGAAGAAGTCACCGGCTTTGAGCATGGCGAATACGATAAAAGACTCTATCCGTACGAGACGAATAGCAATACTGGCAGCCGATGGCGTCAATGAGAATTCCCTCCTGGAAATGAAGGACGCTTTAATTGCCGAGGGCGCCACGGTACATGTCATCGCCCCCAAATTAGGTACGATCACGGGTGAAAATGATACGCAAATCGCTGTCGACCAAAGCCTGTTGACCGTAGCTTCGGTGCTGTATGATGCAGTCTATGTTCCCGGAGGAACAAACAGCGTGGCCACAATGGCCGCCGAACCCGATGCCATACATTTTCTTAATGAGGCATTCAAGCATTGCAAAGCGATAGCAGCGGATACTGAGGCGCTACAGGTGATCGAGGCGACCTATTTCAGCAGGAAATTACCGCCCGATTTCACCAGCAAGAGCGTATTGATGGAAGGTATCGTGATCGGTGACGATCTCAACAAACTGTCAAGCCAATTTATTGCAGCAGTTTCACAACATAGGTTCTGGGAACGCGAAAAACCAAGGAAAGTACCGGCGTAAACCGCGAAAGCTGTTTAAAAGTTTAAGGGTTTAAGAGTTTAACGGTTCTGAAAATTGAATAGTCCATACTGTAGGGAGCATTCAACTTTAGAACCCTTAAACTCTTAAACTTCTAAACCCTTAAACCATACACCCGACGAGGAATTTCTTCCCACCCCCCCGCCGTTCCAATCCCGGTAAAATTTTTGCAGCTATTTCCTAAACCAACGTATGATCCCTGACGGCCCTTATGTGATGATCATTGACGACGAGGTGAGTCTGTGCGACCTCTTATCGACCATGTTGTATACGAAGGGCGTTAACGTCTCCTGTGTATATTCACTAGCCGAAGCAGAGGCTTATATCCGCAATAAGCAACCCTTCATCATCTTCCTCGACAATCATCTACCCGACGGATACGGAATAGATTTCCTTAGCAAGATGAAGACGGAGTTTCCTAAATTAAAATTCGTCATGATCACCGGCGACTACAACGAGGAATTGAAACAGCAGGCACTTACAGAAGGATGCATTGGTTTCCTCGAAAAGCCATTCAGTTACCTGCGCGTGAGCGAACTTCTACAGGAAGCAATGGAGACAGCCAATTCACATCGGTGAGTTTCCCCACTACAATGTGACACATTTTCCTTTTTTCGTTTACTTATTTACCCTTGCATCTAAAGCGTAGGGCGATCTTCCGTTTAAAGATTGCGATAAACGGCCTTTATCTGGACATAGCAGGTGTGGTATAAATTATGCAAGTTTACTATCAATGAGCAATGGGTCTCAATATAGGTTAACATGCGAGTTCGAGTACAATACCGAAAAGTACATCGCTTATCTCTGTCCTTATTATGAATTGTCTGATGAGGAATTATCTAAATATCACATCTCCAACTACAGTTATGTCTGTCATCTCTTCTCCCTCCAGGGCTTCCGGACATTTGAAATGTTTCCTGACGAAAATCTTCACTGGGGAACAAACGCATCGTCCATGCTTGTGGATAAAGAGATAGTCGAGATTATGGGATATGTGCTGGTGAATGCGTTTCGTTAAGTCGTCTTTTTACCAACTGGCTTCCTAAGTGCCTTGCAAAGTTGTTCGAGGACATGATTTGTATAAAAATATCTTACTTCAAGGGGTGAAGCCATTTCTGCTTTCACGGTTCCCGTAATCACACATTTTTCATTAAAAAAGATCGCGTAGCAGGCGAATAGTTCATTAATTGCTTTTTCAGGTAACGGTGCCGCGTAACCAGTAATACCAATGCCCCAGTCGGCCTTAAACAAGTTGGAAACATTACAAGCCATCTCCTTGGCTACCTGCTCGGAAACACAATTGCAGGCAAGGGCGTGAACCGGGTAGACGTCGAGATGACGGACTTTTTGAGTGATGTTGTAAGTGGTGAGGCCGCCCTGGAAAAACAAAGACGCTCCTTCAGGTAACGAAAGCGCTGTCTGTAAATTTCCCGCAGTGACACTCTCGGCAACGGCAATGGTCTGTTGTTTTGTCACGAGAGCTTTGGCTACCTTATCCTGTAAATCCTTATTGAACCCGGTGGTTGAACCTTGCATAATAGTGATTTGAAATATTAACCGCTATCATCTAAAATCTGTGCCATTCAAACCCCTCTGGCACATATTTTTATTTGCTTGAGCAAACAACTCACCATGGCAATGCTCGCATATCATGCCTCGCACGAACAATTTGCGCCTTCACATCTCGTAAAAATGGTTATTGAGGCGGAGAAGGCAGGATTTGAGGCTATTCATTCTTCAGATCATTTTCATCCATGGAGTAAGAATCAGGGACATAGTGGATTTTCCTTTAGCTGGCTTGGTGCGGCAATGCAGGCGACTACCCTGCCCTTTAGTGTCATCTGCGCACCGGGTCAACGATATCACCCCGCCATCGTAGCCCAGGCAGCGGCCACGCTTTCGGAAATGTTTCCTGGAAGATTTACCCTGGAGCTTGGTAGTGGCGAGGCGCTGAATGAACTCATCACTGGCAAGTCATGGCCCGCGAAGAGGATTCGAAATGATCGGTTGCTCGAATGCGCTACCATCATACGCAGGCTGCTTAATGGCGAACAGGTGACCTATCATGGCCACGTCGATATCAAGGAGGCAAAGCTCTATACATTGCCAGAAAAACAGCCTGCGCTTTTCTGCGCTGCGATTTCAGAACAGACTTCGGACTGGGCTCATTCATGGGCGGATGGATTAATAACAACAGGCGGAGATAAGGAAAGCACGCAGAAAAAGATCTCAGCATTCCGCAAGGGCAGCGACAAGCAGATCTTTATCCAGGTTTCATTCTGCTTCGCAAACGACAGGGAAGAAGCGATCGACGAAGCCTATCACCAATGGCGGTCGAATCTCCTGCCATCAGAAAAGCTCTCCGACCTCGGAAGCACTGAACAATTCGATGACGCGGCAAAAGACATCAGCCGCGACGAGGTGGCCGAAAAAGTAAAAATCATAACCAGCGTCCCCGAGCTTATGGATTGGATCGCGCCTTATCAGGAGTTAAAGGTCGACAGGGTTATTTTACATAATATTCATAGGAAGCAAGAGGGCTTTATAGAGGCGTTCAGGAGGAAATAGGCAATGGGCAATATCCAATAGGCAATAGGCAATGGGCAATTGGCAATTGGCAATAATCAAAACAGAGAGGCATTATCTTAGATGTCCCGATTAAAACTTGACTATTGGTTATTGCCTATTGCCTATTGGTTCGTGTTGTTTTTTTCATTAACTTGAATTAGAATCATGTTCCCATAGTTTTCATTCTTTTTATTACTCCGGAAAAGATGTTATAAACTATAAGCGAGTGGCGTTATGACTAAATCCGACTTACCTTCCGCCTTGATCGTAGACGACGACGCAGATCTCTGTCTACTGCTAAGTTCCATTATCATCGATCAGTATTCTGTTACCATAGCCCATACACTCGGCGAAGCTTCTGAGGCGATAAATCAGTTTTGCGCGCAACTTATTTTCCTTGACCATCACCTGCCAGATGGGCTGGGATTTGATTTCATTCCCACCATTAGGGAGAGGAATGAACAAGCTACCATCATCGTCATCACCGCCGATCCTACAGGGGCGATGCGACAGAAAGTGCTTGGAGAATCGAATACATGGTTCCTAAGTAAACCCTTCTCTATACGGGCGGTGCAAGATGTGCTGAGTACTATTGGGGAGATGAGGGTGTCGCAGGAGCGGGCTCAATAGGCTCACGCAAGGGTTTCTCGCAAAGTCGCAAAGGTTCGCAAAGACGCAAAGGGATTCACGCAAAGACGCAACGTTTCTCGCAAAGACGCAAAGGGTCGCAAAGGCGCAAAGAAATTCCGACACTAGGAAAGCCCTTTGCGTCTTTGCGGAACTTGGCGGCTTTGCGTGAAACCGGCTTTGCGTGAAACCGGCTTTGCGTGAACAAAAGAGCCAGACCTATTGGCCTGGCTCTTATCAATAAGCTATCTAAGCAAAATCATTATTCCTCTTCACCTTCTTCTTCCTGCTCAGCTTGCCAATTGATATCATTCTCTGCGATCTCTGTCAATAAATCGTCCGTTTGTTTTTCTTCCTCGAGTGTTTGATTCAACAACTCAGCTACATCTTCAAGACCCATTGTGATAGCCAATTGCTTCAATCCACCATAGGTAGCGATCTCATAGTGCTCAACTTTTTGCGCTGCCATGATGATACCCACGTCGCGAGTTGCGCTGCCATCTTCAGTTTCCTCTACAATTGACTCTCCTTCCTTGATCAATCCTTCCATAGCGTCACATTTCTTCGCTTGTGGCTTCTTGCCCATCAATTCGAAAACCTGCTCCAGACGTGCAACCTGCTCTTCAGTCTGAGCTAGATGGTCTTCGATTGCCTGTTTGAGTTGCTCAGTGGTAGCAGCCTTCTGCATTTTTGGAAGCGCCTTAGTCAGATGCTTCTCAGCCCAGTAAATATCCTTCAATGAATCGTGAAAGAATTTTTCTAATTGGCTGTTTTTCGCACCGGCACCTTGTGTTCCGTTGCTGCTCTTCGCCTTCGCAGGCGTCTTCTTTGATTTTGTGCTTGTGTTTGGCATAACCATTATTTTAATTCAGAAATTTTATGTCACTATAATCCTTCAAAGGATATGCCTGAATGTGTATGGGGGATTATCACGGTCAATTAGTAACAATAGCGGGGTATTGTGGATCATATTTCCCAATGGGCTGGAAGGGGATGCCCGGTTGTGGTTATACACAAGTTCGGTTACGAGTCGTCATTGCGAGCGAAGCGAAGCAAATGGGTTATGAGTTATGGGTTACTAAGTTCAACCATTCCCAATTCTCTAGAGGCAACTTGAATTGTGCAAGATGTAAACGACCGGCGAAAACCAGTAACCCATAACTCATTTGCTTCGCTTCGCTCGCAATGACGACCCTTAACCCGTAACTGGTCGCCCTTCAACCTCTTGCCGTAAAGCATACTGACACCCCCGTAGCTCGCGATCTGCTCTCTTACTCTGCAACAACACTTTAAATTTTTGACCCATATCCATCAGCATGGTATACTTTAAGAAAGCATATTGTTTGTATTTGGTATAATCAGGCGCGCCACCCATAACAGATTCCATCAACAATTTCTCCCAGCCCAGCGCCTGTAAGAAGTCGGCCTGGGTAACAAAGCCACAAGTCTGTAAGCCCAGGGACTCACCCCAGGTTGACAACGCGGTGAAGTTTACATGACTGGTAATGTCCTGGTCGCCGATATTGGTGAAAGGCTTGTCATTGATCTGATGTTTATGAAAACATAACAAAGTGCCCTCCTTACGCTTTTCATTGTAGAGGTCGCTAGCCTGGTGACCGTAGTCAATTGTCAGCACATACCCCTTTTTCATGCTGGTAGCGATTTCGCCCAGCCACTGAATCGCTTCGAGATTTACCTCGGTACGGTGGCCTGTTGGTAGTACTATCTGCTGCCTTTGGAAGTAATCGACCAGCTCGGATCCTGCCGGCTGCAGCGATTCGGTAAAGTTCCCATCTTTGTGATCGACGTACACCTCCATGAGTTGGTCTTCCATAATCACGCGGTGTACGGCGAAATTATCCAGCAACTCATTGGAGAGAACACAGCCCGTGAATGCGGCCATCTTATCTATGGAATCTATCCATTTTACTTTCTCGTGATTGAATGAGGATTGCCTCGACCTCATCGAAGGACTCTTCTCTATGATGTAATAAGTCAGCCGTTCGTAGAATGCTGCGCTGTTTTTTAAATGATCTAGAATGTCATGGCAAAGCCGGCCCGTGCCTGCCCCATACTCTACGATTGAAAACTCTTCCCTGCCCGTCTTCTCCCACATCTCCTCGAGTTGGCGACCGATAACTGCACCAACTACTGAACTGATACTAGAACTGGTATAGAAGTCACCATGTTGACCGATACGTTCGGTGTGGGAAGTGTAATATCCTTTTGATGGATAGTAGAGACACATCTCCATATAGTCGTGGAATGAGATGGGGCCGCTTTCCTTGATCTTTTGTATGATTATTTCCTCTAGATGCATTTAGGTTTAACCCGTTGCGCCAGAATTTTTCGCCAGGTTTCTCTTCTTATACCTACCCATTATCTCGCCTTTGGCGAGTATGTGACCGTCCATTGCGTCCTTTAAATCCTGTTTCCCCGCTCCTGCAGGCAACGTCAATTCCGTATCCAATGCAAATATCCTGAAATAATAGCGATGTGTACCGGAGGGTGGACAGGGACCGCCGTATCCAGTATTCCCGAAACTATTCGTGCCATTCATTCCCTGGTTAGATCTCTCGAAGATGGCCTCGTTCGGTGGGAGGTTCCACACAATCCAATGATCAAAGGTGCCTTTGGGTGCGTCCGGATCCTCCATGATGACTGCCAATGTCTTCGTGCCCGGTGGCATATCTTCAACTTCGATCGGGGGATTGTAGTTTTCGCCTTCGCAAGTATACTGAAAAGGGATGTGACCGTTATGTCCGAATACCGGACTGTGAATGATTAACTTAGTGGTTATCGTTTCCATGTTGAACTTTCCCTAGAGAGCCTCACATAATATGCCAGAAGTGGCAAACCTCTCCCACCCAACCCTAACGGTCGCTGAACGGTTTAAAGTTTAAGAGTTTAAGGGTTTAAGAGTTTAAGGGTTTAGCCCTAACAAGAAAATTTTCAAACCCGTAATGGAGGGTCCTTAGAAAGAACTTTCAAACCATTAAACTTTTAAACTCCCAGATTAGCCGCGCTAACTTGTGTGGCAGAATAATTGATAAACAAAGTAAAATTTCATATGAAAAAGATGCTTTCTCTAATAGCCCTGGTATTTGCGCTGGCCTGTAATAATGAATCCAAGACTCGCTCTACCGCGTCTGACAGTTCGGTTTCAAACTCAACGAGAGATAATACAAATAGGGATACGGCTGGTTATGATCGGATAAATGATCATGTGCCTGATAGTACTAAATAATGGTTTCACGCAAATACAGAAGATCAGGGTTTCACGCAAAGACGCCAAGTTTCGCAAAGAGGCTATCAAAGAACTCCCTTTGCGTCTTTGCGAAACTTGGCGTCTTTGCGTGAAACAAATTCTGCGGCTTTGCATGAAACTCCCTAACCTACTTTAATTTCTCCACCTCCAATTCTTCCTTTTCAATCACTATTTTTTCTTTCTTGATGTCGATCCGAATACGGGAATAGAGACTCATGTAGATGTTAGCTATCCACACCAACGCGAAGCCACCGATAAGGTACCCGCGCCAATCAGGATATAATAGGTGATAACGTGTGATGAACAACATCACTACTGTAACATAGTGACTGAAGCAATACTCGCACGTAAAAAGGTAAAAGAATTTTCTACTTAGCGGGGACTTACTATCCCTGCTTTGCCGCAAGCAATATTCGCGGGGTTCCTTAAACACCTCTTCATGTGTCACCGTCCATGCGATGCATGCAATGGGAATTGCCAATAGAAAAAGATAAGCTACTTGCATACCAATAGACATGGCTCTTTTTTGGCGAAAAGTAAGCCAAAGAAGTGAATGGCAAGTATTTTGTTTCAGGGTTGCTTGGTTGCTTACTTGCTTGGTTCCATGATTTGGAAAGAGTAATGCTGGGGGGTGCCAGTAATCAGGCACTATGAAAAATAAACTATGTGAAATCATGAAACCCCCAACGATAATCCTAAAACAACGAATGCCTTCTACCGTAATATCCCCAATGCACTACGATCCGGTGACGCTAACACTGCGCGTATTGTTCGTATCGGGACTAGTGTATGATTACAAAGAAGTGCCTGAAGAAGTGTATCTGGCAATGAAGACGTCTGGCTCCAAAGGAATCTACCTAAATCAACACTTTAAGGGCAAGTATGCATTTGAGAAAGTGAAGTTGCCTACTTAGTGATTGGTTGCTCCATTGCTTGGTTACTTAGTGCTCGGATTCCCGGTATTACCCATAGCTCGGAATGCGGCAACCGAACAACCAAGAAACCAAATCTTAAAACACTTCATCCACCGCCGGCCGACTATACTGTTCTTTACTCGACGTTGTCTTCGGTAAACCAAAATAGAAATACAATGTTCGCTTACTCGAGCCTTTAAGGTGATTGAGTTCGCTTTGCGGACCGTACACGCGAGTATTGGTCGTGAGGCCAACAGCGAGTTTAGTTCCGATCGGCGGAATGGCATCTAGGAAAGAAATATTTCCAACCGGTAACTCCGGGTGTGGTTTCGTACCGCTACTCAAGCCATAGAAATCAAAAAGTCTAACGAATAATCCCGAGTCAGGACTGGCAATATAAAATTTTCCCTGTACGGTACTGAGTTCCATCCATACGATTTCTCCAAAGTATCCTTTGAACTCCGGATACACAACTGGCGAATACCCAGTGTGAGTATTGTTATAGACGTTCTGCCACACGTTGACGGGCGTGCCCTGCATCCTATTCTTCCACAGTCGGTAGGGTCCTTTGCCGAGCCAACGATTCGCCAGCACATAATTCTCGGGATAGTCAAAACTAATACCCGCAAAAGGATGATCACCCTCTGCGCTATACTCATACTCCAACGATACCCAACCACTCGAGTTCATCTTCCATCTTGTATATTTTAAACTGCCAGTGTATGTAAACTCAACCCCTCTTTCATTTCCATCGGAAAAACTTCGCGAGCCTATCACGGATGAGTTGCCTATCACCACTACGGGTCCATTGTTGAAGGAAAGTACATAATCGTTAGAAGTGTTCTTCGTAGTGATCAATCGTCCGGACTTCCTATCCAATACCACGCTGACCTCACCACCCGTAAGCGTATAGGTAGAGTCAGTTTCCTTTGAAGTAGTTGAATCAGCTTTACCGGCAACAAGATCCTGGATGATAGTTGCATTGTCTTTAATTTTCATAGTCCACTTATAGATCTCGCGGCCGAAATTGTCCTTAGCCACAATAACGAGTGCATCACTATTCTTAAACCCGGCCGGAAGGGCAACACGAAGAATACCACCCGTAACCGGAGCGATGTCTGGGGCCGCTATCTCGCCTTTACTCCTCACAACATATCCATCGAATCGGTCGAAAGGTTTACTGAAATCAACCAGTGCCCAATAAAACTTGCATTGATTGGTATTGAGAAAATGGTAACGGTTCTCAATACGAACTGTTCCATCGAACGACGACTCCATCTGGAGTGGCAGATGAAGTTTAACGGGAGAGAAGATTTCACGAAGTGCATAGAAGCTCGCCTCCTTCTCGCGGTGAGGACCGAGTATGCCATCGTTGGCATTGAGGCCATTTGCATCGAGCATGTTATTGAGGTCGGTTCGAACGACGGCCTCGTCTACCATGGCCCAGATAAATCCACCTGCAGATCGTTGTGAGCGCCAATGCAGATTCCAGAAGTCATCCATCGCTGCCGCAGCACCACCGTCGTCCTGCGCATGCAGAAATTCGGTAGGCATGTAGATCAGCGAATCGTTCAACAATTTTTCGGTGCTATAATAATTTTCGTAGTGATTGCAGTCGATCCCATTGAAATGATTACCCGGCTGATGGTGGGGATGTAAAACAGGTCGACGCTGGAAGTCCCACCTTACGAAATCATCATCAAGCGCCTTGTTTGTGCCACCTTCATTTCCATTGTTCCAGAAGATTATCGACGGATGGTTGAGATCACGCAACACTAATTCTTTCACCAGCGGTTCGCCCGCCTTGGCAGAATAGAATTTCTGCCACCCAGCCAATTCATTCATTACATAAATACCTAGTGAATCACAGATCTCGAGAAATAATTTGTCTGGGGGATAATGACTACACCTGACGGCATTCATGTTCATCTCTTTCAAAAGTAGCGCATCAGCCATTTGCTGCTCGTCACTTAACGTCCTACCAGTTTCCGGCCACCAGCAATGGCGATTTGTGCCTTTGAACTTCACCTGCGTACCATTAATATAGACGCCCTGGCCGCGTCGAATCTCGATAGTACGAAATCCAAATTTCTCATTTAGCTCATATAGCATCTTCCCGCCGACATCTTGCAAGGCCACCGTAACGCGATAGAGATTTGGAGTCTCGGAAGTCCATGTCTTTACCTGGTTTAGTTTGGCATTTACGATCACAGCGGTATCGCTTCCAGTAACAGCGGTCTTTACCACGGCAAGCGTCTTCTTATTGTTGTCGTAGATGGTAGTAACTATAGTGGCCTTTTGTGATAAGCCTTTTGGCCAAACCTGCATCGCGAAACTGCCGTCTGCTTTAGCATCGATTCCTACATAGTCGATCGATTGGCGAGGTGTAGCCTCCAAAAAAACAGGTCTGAATATCCCGCCAAACACCCAATAGTCGGCAAGACGTTCCGCATTGTTTACACTTGCGTCCGCACTCATCTTACTAACGGTCACTTCAAGGGTGTTAGCTTTATCGAAGTTCACAAGCTTTGTGATGTCATAGCGAAACCTGTAGAATGCCCCCTGGTGAATCGCTCCAGCGACCTGGCCATTTATCTTCACCTCTGTATCTGTCATGCTACCATCGAATACGATGTTGATGACTTTGCCTTTCCATCCAGCGGGGACCTTGAATTGGTGTTTATACATTCCCTTCTCATCGAAGAAGCGGCTATTCTTCCCATTGGTCTTATAGTCCCGCCCATAGTTATAATTGCCAAACCCTTGTTGCTCCCAGCAACTCGGCACCTCGATCTTCGACCAAACTCCGCTATTGCGCCCGGCCGTACAATAGAAGTCCCACTTAACCGTGTGCTTCGAATCCGTCCCTGACAAGTACATCACTTGTTTCAGCTGCGAAAAGGCTGATGTGATGACTCCTAAAAGAACTACCGAGAAAAAGATTCGTATACCGATCATGATACAGTTTTAATTCAGTAATGTATTCTCGCCTAAAGAACGTTAAACGATAAACTCAATCCGCCGGAGCGACCAACCTAACAACAATCCTTTCGTCCCTATCGCACTTTACCTCGCCCCCTTCATACCTTAACTCGGCTACCTGGATTACACTTCGCTTATCCTCGAAGGAATTACGCTTAGCGGGCGCATCCTTTCTACGACCTGGGTGTGTGAAATAGAAAAGATATGCGCGGCCGTCATTCACCACAACATCACAATGCCCACCGATCGCCTGGTCGTCGACTCCTGTTCCTGGACGCTCGAGAATCCGTTCCGATTGTTTTGTCCAGTTGAGCAGATCCGATGAGGAATAGATCTCCAAGCCTTTCCAGGCATCGACAACCATGAAATATTTTCCCTGCCAGGCGAACGTCTTTGGTCCCTCTCCCCTGGATGCAATGGCCTTTCCTTTATCCAACCAATGATACAGATCCTTGCTATCCGCATAGTAGATCGATTTGCCATCCCGTTCATTATTGTACCACAATCGCCAACTGCCGTCTGGCAACCTGAAGACACTCGCATCAATCACTTTTTGATTCACAAGGTTGAGTACGGATTCATATTTCCAATGCAGGAGGTCTGTGCTGGTGAGATGAACGATGAAGCGCGGATGATTCCAGTCGAGGAATATACCAGGCACATACGTGAGGTACATATGATACACACCTTCATGCGCGATGACGTCAGGCGCCCAGAATGTGTATCCACTATCGGGACGATAGCCAATATCAGCGGTGTCGACATAGTTCCAACTGTTTCCATCCTTCGATTCCGCAATGCCGATGCGTGTACCGTGCACCCAGGCAACACCAGTCGTATCATTCAACGAGGCGCGCCGATTTGTATAGAACATCCACCATACTTTCTTCTTCGGATTCCATATCACAACAGGATCCGCGGCTCCATGGTATATCTTGTCATCGAAAAGAGGTTTAGGAGCTTGCTCCTGCGCGTGAAGCTCACCGATGAAGAAAAGAATCAATATTGTTGATAGTAGTCTATTCACTTTAATTTCTATTGTATGGGAGTAAGCGTTACCGGGCCGGACAATCCTGACGGTAGCGGTGCCCACGCAGAAGCGTCAAACAATCCATTCTTCACGTTTTCCCTTCGCCTGGCTGGCATGTTCGTATTGTAAAAGATCTTCCACGGAAGATTCGTGCGATCCATGTAAGAAATCCGGTTGGCCATGAGGTTTGCGACAGTAATATCAAGCTTGTTGACAGGCAACAGTTGAGAAGATGGAATGATGCATTGGAACAACGGACCGATCAATGTCGCCAATTTTTTTCCATTCATCCATACTTCAGCCGTCTCATCGACAGCACCCAGATCCAGGCGCCATGCCCTGGCCTTCACCGCCGGCCGATCGAACGAGATTGTATATTTTGCCGTGCCCGAAAAATTCTTCACGTCTTCTCCACCCAATGAAGTCCATGAACCCAGTTGTGAAGTCGTGGTGTTAGTCGGTAAAACAGGGCCCCCATCGAGAAATGCAATTCCCCATTGACCTTTTATCTCTATAGGTTCGCCCGCCCCCTCGACATAAGGGAACAGGGTTCCTCTCTTAGGTGTATTATACGACTGCACAATGACGGCCTCTGAGGGTTGAAGTTTTAGATAAACATCCGAATAACCCTGCATGCTACTCTTCCTCACCCTGGCGAGACCGCTCTCTCCGGTCATAGGATTGAACAATGCGATGCTGGAGCCCTTTGTATTAAGTGTTGTCCAACTACCTATTGGCTTACCGGTCCTGTTGGTGATGAAATAAAATGTTCCTTCCTTATTCCTGCGCCTAATTGCTGACAATCCTTTATCAGCCAAATCCTCCCTGCTAATTGATGCAGCATCGAACAGCTCAGCGAGATCGGTGCCGAGTATGAAACTCCCTTTGCCAATCGCAGCCTTTTGAACATTACCGACGGTCTTGAAATTCAAACGCGATTTCATTAGTTGAAAACTCTTCCTCCTATTATCCAACTGACCCAGGCCGGGTACATCAGAGGGAAGGTCTTTATAGACAATAATGGTAGCTCCGCGCTGCGCGAGATCGAGCAGTTGCCGGAAAGATGTTTCGGAAATCAATTTATTTGCGGGCAGAAGGATCGTCCTATATGGATTTCCACCGGACACAATGTTGTTGCCAAGGTTTGTGAATTTCTGCAATTGCCTGTCGGAGAAGAAGTCGAATCCATACCCTTTCTCGACCATCCATTTGGAAACGTGTTCAAATTCTGTCTTCTCGAAGTTTCTTTCCATTCCATCGAAATGCTGTAGCAAGGCAGTTCCAGGTTCGGAATAGCGATCAATGATCGGATAGTATAATAATATGTCGTTATCTGGTCTACCCATTTGCAGGAAAGATTGTACGCGTGTGATATATGTGTTCAAGGCATGGAAGTCCTTCCATTGCGGGTTCAAGGGTTGAAATTGAACCGCCGCGTAAAAAAGCCAACCGGGCCATTGTGCCTCCTTCGGGGAATATTCGGTACCGTGATAGAAAATATGATTGACGCCACCGAGGAAATAGAGATCAATGGCTTTCTTGACATCGCCCCATGATGAAAGGAAGTGCTCGTCTAACCAAGTTGCGGATTCAGAAGAGACAAGCGCCTTACCCGTGACATTGGCCGCTGAAGTCGCAAACTTGAACCGAAGAATATCAGTTCCTTCCGTCTCTGGAATATCGACTACGCTATAGAGGTCGAGTGTATTGGCAGGTGAACCGTGCGACTGATTCCTGACCATTGCTCCTTTTCCTGTGGCCCATTTCTTCCAGGCGATTGTGAAATGCTCAAGCAGAAGTTCATCAATGACGGAGCGGTAATCATAAATCACGCGACTGTTCTTCTCAGGTGTGTCTTTACCAAAAAGGGCGGGGAGATATTGTTGCAGGTCGTATCCCCGACGCTTGCGGAATTCTGAGAGTAATTGTGGTGTCCAATTTCCCTGTCCTCTCGCGTCATCAACTTCATAGGAATCGTTGAAGAAGGAACGCAGGTAGGAAATATCATGACCTTTGAATGCCGCATCGAATTTCTTGAAATAGTTAGGGGTCGCCGTTGCGGAGAAATGGTCGATGGCATAGCCTTCACCACCTGGTGCTGCGCGCTCTACAAATTTCCCATGTAAGCCTTCGAATAGAGCGTAAATGGTCCAGTTGCCTGCAGGCGCAGTCCAATTCAATTTCCCATTTCTTTCCATTTTTGTTTTGAGATCGATGGGAGTGCTTCCATCGGAATAGGCCATCAGAGATATTAACGGCAAAGAACCAGGAAACTGTATCTGATCGATAGCAAGCGCCTGCAAATTCTTGTTGGCAGCTATACTTTGATTGATAGTATCCGCAGTTGCGGGTTTGTTGTTGGCAGTTCGTACCCATCCCTGCTGTTCGTATATGATGGGCTGTGTAAGTTGATCGCCACCTTTCAGGTTATACGACTTATAATAGATTGTCTTGCTGGCATCGTCGTCAGTGACCCATGGACCTCCAAATGGCCATCCGGTCCCATTGGCGAGATCAACCCCGAGTCCCATCCTCTTCGCTTCTTTGAGAGTGTGATTGAACATCTCCATCCACTGCGGCGAGAGAAACTCTATAAATTGCTTTTCGTATCCATACACGCCGTAGATGGGAGTAAGCTCAACTCCACCTAATCCAGCCTCCTTGTATTGAGACAAATTCCAGGTAAGGTCTGACCTGTTAACGGCATTTCCCTCCCACCACCAGCGCGTCCATGGCTTCGTCTGGTTAGTAACCGGTGGCCAACTGAGTTGCGCAGATGCCGCCAGGCAAAAGGTAGATATAGAAGCAATGAGTAAATAACGTTTCATATAATGGTGGCAAATCGTTTAGTGAGTTATGATATCTATATCCTTTATAGTAGCGGGAAACCAGACCAGCATTTCGCTTCTGCCCCTGTTAGCCCATGCATAATATGGAATAGCGACGAAAGGTTGTTTTAGGCTGGAGACTGTAATCGCATTTGTGTCCGTCACCACGGCAACCGAGCTACTTCTAATAACCGTAATGCCTTTTAATAAGTCCGGTTGATAAGAAGTAGTGAAGATGGCGTCGGCCGGCAAGACCAGGTTACTGACTCTTCCATTGTTGTCGTGCCCTTCGGCGCAATACATAAGCGGACCTCTTTGCAACGCAATCTTACCTGAATTATCGCCGAGTTTTTTATTCGCTAACACCGTTCGTACTTCCATCGGAAGTGAAACCTCCACGATGTCATTTTTCTTCCATGTCCTGGCGATTACTGCATAGCCGTTTTCTATCTCATAGCTTAGCGCAGTTCCATTGATCATTATCACGGGCCGGGTGTTAGTGGCAGCAGCGTACGAATAAAGATCGGACGGGATAGCCTCAGACATTGCCCAGCCTGGTATCCTGATCAACAGCGGAAAACTTAAGGCAGATTTCGGCGTAATCGTGAACGCAAGGTCGCCGGCCCAAGGATAATTGTTT
Source organism: Chitinophagaceae bacterium (assembly GCA_014379965.1). GTDB lineage: Bacteria > Bacteroidota > Bacteroidia > Chitinophagales > Chitinophagaceae > VBAT01. Next base: position 12,554 of record JACMKU010000006.1, on the reverse strand, counting down.
TTTTGAGTAATGCTGACGTCCTTGCCTTTGATAGAAACGACTGAGATGCTGCTGGCGAATAGGTTCACATAAAGTCGATCGTCTTTCTGCGCATACATATATCCGGGAACGGAGGGCAACAGTCGCGTTACATTTGTCGGACAGCAGGAACACTCAAACCAACCGGACCGCTCGGCTTCCAGCCCTTTGTGTTGTTGACTATTCTTTACCTGCATGGCATTAGTATAAAAAAACGATTTGCCGTCGAGACCGACACCGGATATGAGGCCATTGTAAAGTATCTTCTCCAATACATCTATGTATTTTGCTTCGCCATGAAGTTGAAACATGCGCTGATTCCAATACACATTAGCGATTGCGGCACATGTCTCATTATACGCAGTCGCATTCGGTAATTCATAATTATCGCCGTAGCGTTCACCACTTCCCACGGCACCTGCTCCACCCTGTACATAAAGTTTTTTTGACACGAGATTCGTCCAGATTGTATCGGTTACTTTTAGCCACTTCTCATCTCCAGTGAGTGCGGCGATATCGGCGATCGCAGCATATAGATACCCTGCACGAACAGCATGGCCGATGGCTTCCCTTTGATCTGTCACCGGAACATGGTCCTGCCAATAGGCGCCATTCTTCCAGGGATCTTTGCTTTTTGCATCGTACCCGGAATAATGTCCCCGCTCTTCGATGAAGTATTTAGCGGTCTCGAGGTACTCTTTCTTCCCTGTGATCCTGTATAGTTTTACAAGTCCCATCTCGATTACCTGGTGACCGGGAGCGACGTGTTTCTTATCATGTCCGAATACGGAGCAGACCAGGTCTGCATTCCTAATGGCAATATCGAGGAGGTTTCGCTTGCCAGTAGCAAGAAAATGCGCTGCTGCGGCTTCGTATAAATGACCCGAATTGTATAGTTCATGACTAAGCTCACGCTCTTTCACCCAACGCTCACTCCCCGCCCAGTTATGCGGATGCAGCGGATCTATTGTACGGGCAGTGTATAAATAACCGTCAGGTTCCTGCGCACCGGCTATTTTACCAATGAGAGTATCGATGTAACTAGCTAATTGTTTATCCGGAAAAAGACTCAATGAAAAAGAGGCGCCTTCAATTGTCTTATAGATGTCCGTATCATCGAAAGGGAATGTGGTACAAAACTTTCCAGTTCGTGTTGCGGCCATTTCGAAATTCTTTACGCGTCCGGTCTTCTCACATCGTTCAAACGAAGCAGGAATTGTTACCGTATGATTTATCCTCAATCTAGGCAGCCAAAAGCTATCGGTTAGCCTGACATTCGTAAAGGGTACTGGCCTGAATGCATAGTCTGCCTGCTGAGTTACCGCAGTAAAGGGAAAGAGTAGGAAGGTAATTATATATGGTAACAATCTTCTCATTATGGATAGTCTAAAGTTGCTGGCATCTTCGTTATGCTCCTCGGTTCGTTCCTGTTTCTGTTTCTCACTCTCAAGGGGAATGAAAACGAGACGAGAAACAGAAACAGGAACAGAGCGAGAGAGAGGCACTGACCACTGACCACTCACCACTCACCACTCACTACCCGCAATCTCAACAGCGTACACATTCTCAATCCCCTCGAAGTTAGCCCTAAAGATCACCCATTTCTGGTCGGGACTAAAGTGTATGTTGGGTTCGAGGCGGTATTCGTGATGCTTCATATTTACAAGTCGTGTAGAAACGAGATGGTCGCCTTCGGGTTTAAAGAGATAGATCCATCTACCATCGCTAGCTTTTGCCACCTGGCCTGGATCCCCGCCATCACCAGCGAATAATTTCTGGTCAGGTGAAATGTTGAAATGAATTGACCACTCATCCCGCTGAAGAGAGTATTTTACTTCATTGCCCGTCTTCACATCGGCACCGGCGACGAAGAACTTCTGTCCGCGAGGTTGTTGAAGGTCGAACCATATCGTCTTGCCGTCGGGTGATATCCATTCATGTCCCGCGATCTCCATGTCCATAGTCCGCTTATGCATCAACTTTACTTCTTTAGTGTTGATGTCGATAGTCCATATCCTGTTCACCTTATGCCATGGACCTTCGTGACAGAACATAAGTAGTGAGGGATCTGTGGTAGAAAACTGCACATGATTCAACCACGCACTATCGGTAAACAATTTTATTAGCTGACCATTTCTAACATCGATAGTAAAAAGAGTTCTGGGGAGCTTGGCCTCGTAAATGATATTGAAGTAATCTTTCTTCTGGGGGTTTTGCCTGAAGAGCTCTTTCTCTTTGTCATCTGATCGTGCGCCGCCAAGGAGGGTACCATTGGCGTTGACCGTGGTAATACTCGCTTTGAAATCTTCCGGGAACACAAAAACGAGTTTGCTTTTGCGTGTATGCGCATTAACAGTGAAAACGCTATCCTTTATCTGGTAGTAGATATCGCCTGATTGGCGATGTACGATCTCGCCATTCATGGGGTTGGAATGAAAAGTCAGTTGCTCCGACTTCAGCGTCGCGAGATCAAGTAAATGCAATTGTTTATTCCTGGAGTTAGTGCTTGATATTTCCTGCTTCTGTACACCCGAAACATCGTTACGGCTACTGCTGTAGTAGACCATCTTGTTTCCAATGAAGGGATTGTTGTGAAAATAGAAGCTAAGGTTGCTATTGCCTTCCATTCTCGACAGGCGAATGACTTTACGCTTTGTGTCTTTATCGATCCATTCGTCGGGCATTTTTTGACCCCCGGTCTCCATCACAGGTTGCGCGAAAATCATCGTCGTAAATAAGGTAAAGGCGGTAATGAGCACGCAAATGATAATCCGTGAGTGGGAGATTTTCATGTAAGCAATCTTTAGGGTATAAAGAAAGGATTTAGTGGGGGGTTTTGTATCCTGTACAATCCTGTTTGTTTCACGCAAAGACGCAAAGATGCGCAAAGACGCAAAGATGCGCAAAGACGCAAAGATGCGCAAAGGCGCAAAGAGCTTTCTAAAACAGAGGATCCTTTGCGGCTTAGCGATCCTTGGCGTCTTTGCGAGAAACCATGGGCCAGCCTTCAGTATCCCACTCCAACCTCTCAATCCTCAATTTGGACCTCCCCCGATCGGCAGCATCGTATCCATGAAACACGAGATAGTCAACCCCGTCAACTTCAATCACCGCGTTGTGGCCTACACCATGCCAATACTTATCTCCCTGCAAGAGTATACTCCCGCCACCCTTTGCCAGGGATTTGCCGTTAATGTCGAGGTAGGGGCCTGTCACGCTTGTGGATCGGCCCACGATCATTTTGTATGTACTGTTCTCTCCTTTACAACATAGGTCGATGGACGCGAAGAGGTAATAGTATTTATTCTTCCTAAAAATAAATGGTGCTTCGATAGCATTGCTTCCCGGCGAGGCTTCATCCTCCTTACGACTTGCGATCGTGATCGCCTTTTCCTCTGGTTTTGCAAGTGCGAGCCTGTTCTTCGTTAATGGCACAATCTTAAGTCCGTCCCAAAAAGATCCAAAGGCGAGAAAGGCATTTCCGTTTTCATCGGAAATCAGATTCGGATCAATTGCATTCCAGTGATCCCTTCCCGGGATAGATTGAATGACCTTTCCGTGATCAGTCCATTGGTACCTGGGATCATTGGGATGGAGAGTTGGATTCGTAGCTACACCAATGCAGGAATTATTCTTACCAAACGTAGAAACGGAATAGTACAGGAAGTAAAGTCCATCGTGAAAGGAAATATCGGGAGCCCAGATGTGATTCTTGAAACCGGTCACAGCTTCTACGCCCCATGGTAATGTATCAAACACCGCCTTGCCCCGGACCCAGTTAATGCGATCGATAGATGACCAGGTTGAAATTCCACGTCCCGTTGCAAATAAATAATACACGCTATCTTGTCTTATCACCACAGGGTCATGCACAGGTATCTTCGCGACCTGCGCCGGGGATTCGAAGGTGCATGCAATTATTAGAAACAGGAAGAGTGTTCTCATCATAGTCTTAGTTCCCATCGGGCCTTGCTATTGCCATAAACGTACTCGGTGGCCAGTAAAACTTCTCGAATGCCATGGGATTTGCAGGATTATATTTTGGAAAATCCTTGCGTACATATTTTTCGAGTGATAGTCGCTGCTGGCGGATGCTTGAAACGACACACCGGGCTAGTTCGTATGCTCCATAGGTGCTGAAATGCGTATTATCCTTTAATGCCTCGGTTTGATTAGGAAAAGTATTTGCAGGAAAATGAACGAAAGCCTTTAGAGAGCGATCGGGTCCCCAGGATTCGTATAAAGTCTGGCTCATGGCGTTTAAATCTATCAGTGCCACCTTTTCGCTCGCAGCGGTTTGTCTCGCGGCTTCCGGGTATTCGAGCAAGGTGTTGACGATCTTTCCTGACTCATCGAAATTTCGCCGGTGCATCGAGGTAACAAGTACAGGAATTACTTCTCTCTTCCTCGCCTCATCGATCCAGGTCTTTAACATCTGCTGGTATGTAGTGAATGGATCGAGATGATTGCCTCCAGGCTTCTGGTCGTTATGAGTGAATTCAATAAACAGGTAATCCCCAGGCTTTGCGAGGCTCCATATTTTTTCCAATCTTCTTTCTCCCTGAAATGCCTTCATCGTTTCGCCAGACTCGGCGTAGTTTGCCACGGCCACCTTGGAAGGGACGAGGAAAACGGGTAACATTTGTCCCCATGCCGCCCATGGTTCCCGATCCTGGTCAACCACGGTTGAATTGCCAGCCAGGAAAATTGTTGTCGCGGTAGGGTTCGGTATAATCTCCAGCCCGCCAACTTTGGGAAGAGAATCGTTGAATTCGATCGTCAATAAATTATCCCAGTGCCTGTAATTTCTTTCCCGGTCCTTTAGCCTGACGCGTCTTATCGATTCGCCTTCTTTCCTGATGAGGCTGTCTTTCACATGAACTGTAAATACTGGAAAGGCTAATTTTCCCTTTTTTGTTTTTACGTTCTCTAGCATTAGCCTGCGACACTCGACTCTTACTGTTGTTGCAGATGTTCCCCTGGAATCGCCCAGTATCAATTTCACATCATAATTTCCTTCAGGCAGCCTGACGGAAAAATAGAATGGGTGCTTGCTTGTTATGAAGTCGCCAGTAAGGCTGTTTCCGCCACGATCAACCGATTCCAACTTCACTCCCTCGCTAAACCCAAAACCATTCGATTCGTTGAATATAGATGTCGGCGTCACCTGTGTGTATCCCGGGGCCGCTTTACCTGAGCCGAAGTCGAATTTGAATGCACGCTGCTGCGCATTGCTGTTTTGAAAGAAGCTCGATGTGAACAACAAAACCACAATTTCCAATTTATTCATAGTGCCTGGATTTTATATTTCCTTCCCGGCGAGGTAGGAAAGCTAGTGATGAATTGGGGGTGACCAGCCAACAAAGTCTCACGTGTCTTGGTAACAACGCCCGTGACGAAAATTTTTCTATCGGTACGCAATACGCAATTGGTGCCTGCAACCGATGTGATGATTGCAGAAGTAAGTCTTCCGTCGGCCCAATGCATTTCTATTTCAAAATTTCCGCGTGCCTTCATACCTTTTACATGCCCGTTCTGCCATTCTGCAGGAAGTGCAGCCAATAACTGTATCTCATCCAGATGACTCTGCACAAGCATTTCGGCTATACCTGCAGTGGCGCCGAAGTTGCCATCTATCTGGAAAGGCGGATGTGTATCGAAAAGATTGTTTAGCGTTGAAGTCTTCAGAAGTTCCTGGTACATTTTGTATGCGTGGTCACCATCGAGCAACCTTGCCCAGAAATTTATCTTCCATGCCTTGCTCCAACCAGTTCCACCGTCGCCTCTCATCTCGAGCGTCTTTCTTATTGCATTAGCATAACGTTCATCGATCAACGGTGAGATCTGTCGACCAGGATGCAATCCAAATGCATGGGATACGTGACGATGCAGGGGATCCTCATCATCCCAGTCGCCATACCACTCGACAAGATTACCTTTCTTGCCAATCTTTAATGGATTTAGTTGTTGCCTTTTTTCTTTAAGCAACATGGCGAACTCCTTATCGATCTTCAGCACACTCGCAGCTTCGATGACGTTTGTAAAAAGGTCCCATATGATCTCCATGTCCATTGCCGAGGCGATGGTCACGGTTCCCTTGAATCCATTCGGGTGGAGATAGACATTCTCCGGAGATGTAGAGGGTGCTGTGACGAGCACACCATTATGTGGAACAAGCCAATCCAGGCAAAACTCGGCCGCAGCCTTCATGAGCGGGTATGCGACGTTTGCGAGGTATTTCCTATCCGCAGTGAAACGATAGCGTTCATATAGGTGTTGGCTAAGCCACGGACTTCCAAGGCTCCAGTTTGCCCACTTTGGGTCGCCGGTTCCATTGCCTACCGGATTGGTCTGTGCCCATATGTCTGAATTATGATGAACTGCCCAGCCGCGCATCTTGTAATAATTGATTGCGGTGGACGTGCCATTCTTGGCTAGTCTCCTTATGTGATCAATCAACGGAGTCTCCATTTCACTGAGATGACAGGATTGAGCCAACCAGTAATTCATTTGCAGGTTGATATTGGTCGTGTAATTACTTCTCCATGGTGGCCTCACCTGATGATTCCAGATTCCCTGGAGATTCGCGGGCTGCCCCCCCGGGCGCGAACAACTAATCAGGAGATAACGACCAAACTGAAAATACATTTCCTCCAATGATGGATCCGTCTTTCCAGTCTTATAGTCGGCCAGGCGCTGATCGGTCGGCATATCAGGTGCGGGTTGATCAGTGATTGAAAATTCCAGCCTATCGAAGTATTTGCGGTAGTCGTTGGTATGCGAAGTGAGGAGTAACCCGTAGGTCTTCTTGACCGCGGCATTCAAATATCTCTTGGCGATAGACTCTTCGTTTTCCCCATCTTTCACCGGGCATCTATCGAAACCATTGAAGCTGGTTGCCGCCGACACGATAATGATCGCCTCGGTAGCGTTTGCAATATGGATTGAAGTATCGCTATTACTTATGACTCCATCGGTCATGCTTGTTTTTATCCTGTATTGGAATCGCATTCCATCGCAGTTCGCCTCGTCAACAAAGACGATCGGTTTTGGATTGCGCCTCTCGTCGTTAGTGATCCTGGCTTTGCCTTTTAGAACCAATTCACTTGTCGATGTCACTTCTCGCTTAAATTCCAGTTCATGCCTGGCATCGATGGAGAAAGTCAATGCTCCTTTCTTACTTGCTCGCATCCGTATGACGATCACCTGGTCGGGAGCGGAAATAAATATTTCTCTTGTGAATGCTGTTCCGTTGCTCGTGAATTTCGTCGTTGCAATCGCCCGGGAAATATTAAGGTCGCGTGAGTAGCCGGTTATCGGACCGTTTAATGGCTGTGTGATGAGGAGGTCCCCGAGTGGCTGGTACATCTCGGTATCTGGTCCCTGCATCTTCCGGAGGAATTGCACCGCATCGCCAATGCTGTCGCTGAACAATGCATCGCGCACTGGTTGGAGAAATTGCGATGCCTGGGGGTTAGGATTTAGATCGACGGGCCCGCCGGTCCACAATGTCTGTTCATTAAGTTGGATCAACTCGGTATCTACGCGACCGAATACCATGGCGCCCAAGCGACCATTCCCTAGTGGTAAGGCTTCGTTCCAATCCTTCGCGGGTTTATCGTACCAAAGACGATATTCCTTCTGTTGCGAATGACCATTCACGAGTAAAAACAGCCAAGGAAGTATGGAAAGAATTCTGAATTTCATAAATCCCGATTCCCAATTACCGATTCCTAATTCCTAAATTACTTATAGTATTGAAGCGCACTATCATTGATTTTAAACGGTTCCTTCTCCATCATCCGATACACTTCGGCGCCTGCGAGTAATACCGGACCATATCCGTGTGCTGCAAATACGTTTACCGGACGGAAATAATAGAAAGCAGGATCGAAAGCCATGCCAGTGCCGACACATACACCTTCAACCTGCCCCTTTACATTGACCTTTGTAGCTACCGCATTCCAGGCAAGCATCGCGGCGGGTGCATAGGCAACCGGATCGAGCCAGCCTTTGTTACAAGCACGCGCAATACAATATGCATAGATCGCCGTTGCGGAAGTTTCTAAATAAGTATCATTCCTGTCGAGCAACTGGTGCCAGAACCCTGTTCCATCTTGCAATGCTGTCAGTCCTTTGACATGAGCCCTCAGTTGCTGCAATACAAATGCACGCCCCGGGTGTTGTTCCGGAAGTACATCCAGCAATTCTACCTTGGCCATCAGCGCCCAGCCATTCGCACGAGCCCATCGAAACTCGGGTTGTGCCCCACGATTCTCTACCCAGCCATGCATGTAGAGATTGAGATCCTTATTAAACATTCGCTGGGTGAATTGTCGTACTTGTTTGACCGCATCATCAAAGTATTTATTATTCCCAGTCAGTTTCCCCATTTGCGCTAGTGCCGGCACCCCCATGTACAGATCATCGAGCCATAGGGTATTCTTCTGTGGGCGTACGCGTGCGAGAGTGCCATCTGAGAGCCGATACTCCTTATTTGCAACGAAGTCGATATAGTTATCAATGAATGGTCGGAGGCCTGTATTCAATCCAGCTCTTTGCGCTTTTATCATCGCGGCGCAAACTGCACCGGCATCGTCTAATGCCTTAGGCTCGATTGCCTGGCGGAAAGGATAATTTCTCGCGTCGTTAAGTAGTCCACCTGATTTCGCTTTTTTTATTGTGGGAATCCATTCGGCAAAGAAATCAAATCGTTTTTTTACATAATCGCGATAGCGTATATCGCCCGTCGTCTCACCGGCGAGCAGCATACCGGAGTAGGTGACGCCCCACTCATAACTCGTTAGTCTAAAGTCACCGGGGCGGATAATGCTGTTTGTATCCATCTTCGACTTATCCGCTACTTCCTCACCCGTCCGCTTGTCGATCATTTGCGCGGGTGTCACGGCGTCGAGGTAGTTGAATACCCTGTCTAGCACCTGTTTGATCCCCACCCTACTCATCGGTTCGTAGGGAACGGGATACTCAACACGCAAAGCATGAAGCGGTGTCGTGACGTCGTTACCGGTTCTCGGTTGTGCCATTGCCGCACTCGCGATGGTTCCTGCTGCGAACAATAGGTAACTGCACTGTTTCTTCATAATGGGTTAATTATTTTAGAACTGTTCTGGTTTGGGAGTTTAATGGTTTGAAAGTTTAAAAGTTTTACAGGTCGTGACTTCGATACGATTTTGAATCCCCAATTGTTAGAAACTATTAAACTTTTAAACCATTAAACTATGAAACAATCAAACAAGACCCTAATCTTCAATGGCCATAATCATCAAGTCCAAACTCCCCAACTTACCTGAATTAAACAACACTCTCTTCCCGTCCGGGCTAATGGTATGATGCGAATGTACGGTAGGTATTCCGTCAGTCTTCGCATAATGACCAGTTGTCAATACTGTAGCCTCTCCGGTAGCGAGGTTTATTCGGTGTAACTCGCCCGTAAAGGTGTCGGCAACAGCCCATTTCCTGTCTTCGCTCTCAGCGCAATGCCAGTAACCTCGTCCAGGAGCATTATTGAAAAATCTGATTTCGTTGTTCCTTGTGTTCACTTCCGCGAGTCCATGAGGTTTGAGTCGGAGTCGTGGCAAGTGACCTAGGATATTGACAAAGATGTGATCGCGGTCAGCCCAGATCTCGTGAGTTACCCATTCATCTGGCGTCTCCTTGTAAAAAGGACGATTCCCCGTACCATCTGCATTTATCATCCACATGCGTTGAACTGCATCGCCACCTGTTTCCCAACAATATAGAATTTCGCCTTTTACCCAGGGATTTGCCTGCACGTGTCCTACGCGAAAAGGGATCTCCATAATGGTAGACATTACTCCGTCTGCAAGGTTGATCGCACAGAGTTTGTAATAGTTTGTAGTATCATTCTCTTTCCTGTAGCTGATGCCGATGTAGGCCTTCGTTTCATCGGCATCGAGGGTGAAGCCGCCAGACTCCCTGTGAAGGGGTGGCAGGGACATAATCGTTCTCTCATACCGCGAGGAGTCATTGAGCTTTGCATTCCTGCTATCGGCAATGATGGGGTCGATGGATAATTCGGTCAACTTGTTATTTCGGAGGTAAAATATTCGGTTTGTCTTCCGGCAGACATTCAATGAACCGGAATTGATACCTCGGCCATCGGTCAACTGGATTATTGCACCACTCGACTCATTGACTGCAAATACTTGTGAATTCCGTATGCCGGAACGATCAGAACGAAAGATGATATGTTTTCCATCAGACGTCCATTGCGGATGCGTCTGATAGATCTTAGAATCTCCCGAGGCAGAGGTAGTCAATGCCGTGTATTTCTTTCCCGTCACACTATCGATGAAATCCTTTTTCTCCGAAGCGAACACACGCCCCACATTCTGGCCTTGAGCATAAATGCCAGTGAAGAGCTGAAGCAGTACAACCATGATGATGGATGCCGCCAATTGAATATTTTTTTCGTGTTTCATATCGTTGTGTAAGCTTTAGAGAATATCGCAACAACTCATTCTCCTAGCGGTCAGTCACTCACTACTCACTTGCTTCGCTTCGCTCGCAATGACGACTCACCCCGCCTTTGCTACGCTTCGGCGGGCAGGTGTTCACCACTCACCGTCAGAAAATGAAAAAGACAGGTACATTTTCCCTGCCTTTTTCTCGATTGCCCGATTGCTTGCGGAAATCAGTAACCCGGGTTTTGATAGGCTGTTATTTCAGCCGCCGTCAGCGGTTGACCACTCTTGGTCAGTGATATGATCTGGGGCAGAGGAATAGGCCGCAATCTATGATGAGGCGCTATACCCGTAGCATCAGCATTAAATAATCTAGATCGGTCGTAAAATGTCTCGGTGCGTGCAAGATCTTCCCACCTGAATAATTCGCCACACAATTCCCTTGTCCTTTCATTTAGCATGAAGTGAATAAAGCGATCGGTAGTACTCACTACGTTCGGCGGATATATTTCACTCGGAGCGTTGGTAGTAAATAATGTCGCAGTAGCCTGGTTAGTAGCAATGGTCGGTGCAAGATCATTAAATGCACCCCCATAAAACATCCAGTGATGCGGGTTCTTCGGCTCACCCGACTTATACGCCGCACGAGTCCTGATTATGTTTACGTATACGAGAGCGTTTGCATAGTCGCCCTTCCTTCCATATGCCTCTGCGATGATGAGGTAAGTTTCCGCCATCCTTGCCAACAAGCCATTGCGGATACCCCTGGCCTCGTTAGCGGTGTTAGTAATACGAACACCGTCGGAAAATTTCAACATCGTCAGATATTTGTTCGGGGAGAACTCGGTATATACGGGGGTAGACGCATTGATTCTCTTATACCTCGCGAAGATGATATAATATCTCATTGCAGCACTATCGGCCCTCGTAATAGGTTTGTCTGGAGTATTCACGATAAATAAGGCAGCAGTATCACCTAAGCCTACTCTTGGTTTTCCTATCACATCGGGTGTAGGTGCATTTGCGGCTGTGAATGTTGGCAACCCCGCGTTCGAAGGCACGTTTCGATAATACACGGTCTGAAATGTCTTGAAGAAGCGGGAATCATTCACCTTGTCGAATACATCCATCGTATAATCCGTAGGACGAAGCCGTCGGAATGGTCGACCATTGAAGAAATCTCTCGCCATGCCGGGTATGATGATCCCGCCATCATATTGCGTTGGGTAAAATAAGTGCGTTTGATTATTGAGACCTGCGAGTGCTAGGTTCTGGCTAAACTGCGCTGCAAAAATGATCTCGTTGCTCGCATTGTTAGCATTCAATGTAGATAGCGAGGCCACGGGAGCTGCGCCGTCTGTTCCCGCTCTCGGCGGTGTGTGGTTGGCATATCCTACACTAAAGAGGTTTCCGAAGTTGGCTTCGAGCGCATGACCGCTAAAACGAACCACTGAATCTGCGAATACGATCGCACTGTCCATGTCTGTCGACTTTTGTCCTCTCGCTTCCGTTACGGCGCTTCCTCTTGTGAGGTATGCCTTCGCGAGAAAATGATAAGCAGCCGCCCGTGAAGCTCTTCCTACTTCAGCAGCTGGAGCTCTCCATGGGAGACTCGGACCCGCGCTCCTCAGATCGCCCATGATCACACCATATACATCTGCAATAGTGCCACGTGGGAAATCAGTACGAAGTGTCTTGGGTGGCTCTGTTACTACAGGGACGCCGCCGAATTGTTGAACGAGGTTGAAATAATAATAGGCCCTTAAAACCTTGAGTTCTGCAATACGCAGGTTCTTTTGTGCGGCCGTACCCAGTTTGGTTGACCCAGCATTATCAAATGCGGCGATCTTCTCAATCCCCAGGTTACAACGGTGGATTCCCGCATAATGGGTGATCCAGAGATTATTCACGAAGCCGTCGGGGCCATTTGAGTTGAGATTGGAATTGTAATAGTTGAATTGAACATTATTGAACTGGTCTCCGACACGGAATTCGTCGAGTCCGAAGTTCCAGAGGGAATAAGACTGCTCGCCTTCAAACTTCCACTTCAATGGAACATAAGCAGACTTGACGAGGTCCTCGAGACCCTGG
>JACMKU010000101.1 GCA_014379965.1 Chitinophagaceae bacterium | reverse complement strand
TCCCGCGACTTTCGGACTTTAAGCAAGTACAAGTTGACCCAAATGGTAAGCTACATGATTGGTTCTATTTAATAGCACGTTCAGTTTATTTCTCCATGGCTCTTTTTGATGATCCTCGTCTGTCATAGCTGTGTGGCGACTGAACCAGTCGGCGGTTGACATTGACGCGAAGATGGAAGACAACTTCTCATTGGATTGTTTCCAGGCAGCTCGGAGAGTAGACACACTGGTCACATCAGATACAACTTTATCCGGGTTGTTGACATATGCATCATCTAAATGAGCGTACTGTCGGTCACCTTTGTCATAAAAAGCAATCATACCATCGTTGACGGCAATGAGATGGCCCAGCAGGTACACGATGCGATTCTTTCCAGGTGCGATTTCATTTTGCATATCCTCGTCCGAAATACTGTCGAAATACTTGGTGGTTTTTGAGATATGAGTATCCCAGGCTTTTAACGCCATCTGTATGAAGAGTTCCTGTTTGTCCATGATGCTATTATTTTGATTCGAATTTACGAAGAAGCTAGTGAGAGGAGGCTAGTGGCTAGTGGCTAGTGGGGATCCGAAGGCGAATATTACGTTTAGGGTTGTTGCTAGAATACGACAGAAAACTTTCAATATTTTTGAAGCCATCCCCACTAGCCACTAGCTTCTTCCCACTAGCCACTTCCTACTCGCCACTCGCCTAATCGACAAAAGTGTGAATTATGTAACCTTTCTTACGCGTTTTGTAATGCCCAATTGCCTGTTAAATCTCACCTTTATAGAGTCGCTAAATTATATTCCCGAATTCCCACCAATTCAGAATGGGAGTGGTTTTGTTAATTTAAAAAAGTTTATAAGGACAAGGTCGAAAGTGCCGGTAAAAAAGAAAATCTGCCGGCAGCGAAAAAACGTTTATCTTCAACAGGATACCAACAAATTATTCTGTACTTTCGCCTTCAGCTAGCACCCGTTTACATCCATTCTACGGATCGCTGTAAACTGAAGAATTTAAAAGAATCCTTTCCAAAATTACCAGACCTAACACAACCTGTGTGCCTATAAGCATACGCATTTTTCATTGCCCGCAAAGCGAGGAAAAAATCATGCATTCAGGGGAACTGCTGATTTTTTAACCTCAAAACTTTTAATCGTGATCTATATTATCATCTTCTTTATCGCACACTGGTACTTGTCATTATTCTCCCAGACATTCTTCCAGCACAGATATGCAGCGCATCGCGCATTTACTATGAGCCCGGCATGGGAGAAATTCTTTTTCATCGTGGCCTATATTACACAAGGGTCGTCTTATATGAGTCCTAAGGCCTATGGAATCATGCATCGGATGCACCATGCCTATACTGACACTGACAAAGACCCACACTCGCCGTCTTTCGATAAGACGATCATGGCTATGATGTGGCGTTCACGCAATATCTATTTCAACATATTCAAAGGCAGATACCCGGTTGAAGCCCGTTTTACCAAGAATGTTCCTGAATGGAAATGGTTTGACAACTGGGGCAATTACTGGTTGTCGAGAGTCATCTGGGTAGGTCTATATACCTGGTTTTATCTTGCCTTCGCGCCATCTCTTTGGTTCCTTCTCCTTCTTCCGATACATTTCGCCATGGGTCCTGTGCACGGTGTGATCATCAACTGGTTTGCGCATAAGTATGGCCATGTAAATTATGAGGCTGACAATACGTCCAAGAATCTGTTCAAGCTCGATTGGCTGATGATGGGCGAAGGTTATCACAATAATCACCACATTTTTCCCTCAAGAACCAACTTCGCATCCAAGAAAGGTGAATTCGATCTTTGTTACCCGATCATCTATATGCTTGCCAAGCTTAAGATCATCAAGCCGCGCCTTGAATTGGCGGTAGCGGAGGAAAAGCCCTCGAATGTGGTGTCTTTACCGACGGATAGGGGAAATAGTATGGATCTGCCGATTTCTAATAGGTAGGTTTCACGCAAAGGCACAGAGGCGCAGAGGAAGGGTTTCACGCAAAGACGCAAAGATCACGTTGATCTCGAATGCAGGAGAGCCTTGGATTCAGAGGTTACTTTAGAGCGCAACCCATCCTGTCAGCTCGATTCAATTTAGCCTTACCTTTTGTGGAGTCGCCGGTTTGAAAATAGGCTATGGCCGCTAGTTGATAGGCTTCACAGTCCAGTGAGTCGGTTTGTAGATACTTCTCAACATCCAGGATGGCGTTCGATGACTGTTCACTTTCAGCATATGCGATAGCACGGTGCTTGTATGCCCTTGTCATCTTTGCATCCATTAATATCGCCTTGGTAAAATCATTCACCGCCTTCAGAAAATTTCCGACTGCATTAAATGCGAGTCCGCGATTATACCACGTCTCCGCGAAGCCTGCATCCAGTTCTATCGATTTCGTTAGATCTCCGCAAGCCTCTACGGCATCCCCAATCTTCAACTTAACGACGCCCCGATTATAATATGCTCTCGCATATCCGGGCCGCAACGCTATCGCCCTTGAATAATCCTCTATTGCTCCCTCGTAGTCGCCCATCTCATTTTTATCCGCACCCCGGTTATTATATGCCATAGCGAATCGGGGACGAATATCAATTGCCTTGCTGTAATCTGCGATCGCTCCTCCATAATCCTTCAGCTTCGATTTGGCCAGGGCCCTATTAAACCATGCTTCAGGTAAATATGGATCTGCTTCGAGTGCACGGCTGAAATTCTCTATGGCACCTACATACTCACTCTTGCTGGCAAGCTTGACTCCTTTGTTGTAAAATTTAATGGATGGTTGTGACGTACCTATGATCGATACCACCATCACGGTAAATAAGAGGATTGATTTCATGGCTGTTGATTTACACCTAAACTAACAAACCATGATTGTGACGAACAGCGAGATTGAGCAGTTTACGAGATCGAATGAGTATTCCGGGATGATGAACTTAACGACCAGGCTGTAGTCTCTTTAATAGAAACTCCTTCTTGCTTCTCGACACGTCAACTGAGGATCCGTCGCTCATCACGAGGCTACCGCCCTCGCCGCGGATATATTTCCTTATTTCATTGAGATTAACAAGATAACTATGATGAACGCGCAGGAATGCATACTCCTCTAACATTTCCTCAATCTCTTTTAGCGTCCTTGATACTACGATGCGCTGGTTTTCCTTCAATGAAAGGATAGTGTAATTGCTACTCGAGGCACAACTAATGATCGACTCCGCCGGTATGATTTGCAATCCTTCCATCGTAGGCAATGCAATACGGTGGCCTGTTTTTCCCGGTGAACGAAGTTGACTTAATAATACAGATAGCTGCTGCGTTGACGACGAATGCAACTGTTCTTCTGCCTTTTTCACCGAGGCTTGCAATTCCTCCTTATCCACCGGTTTCAATAGATAATCAAGGGCGCTGGCTCTGATCGCCTTGATGGCGAACTGGTCGTAGCTTGTCGTGAAAATGACCCCAAAGTTTACCGGCTGTAAACACTCTAGCAACTCGAAGCCGTTCATCCTCGGCATCTGTATATCGAGGAACACGAGCTGGATTGTCTTATCAGCAAGCACTTCCAGTCCTTCCTCGGGCGTATTGCATACTCCAACGATTGCAACCTGCGGACAATATCGTTCAAGCAAGGTGGACAGCACTTCGCAGCCATCAAGCTCATCGTCTATAATAACTGTTTTGATCATGAATTCATTTCTGCCATTTCCTCAATAAATTCCTTATACTTTATATTAAGTACTACGCGCGTACCTTTTACATTTCCTGCGCCGTCTCTCAGGTCTTCCATGCGCCAGGATGTTTGTACCAGGTTGTCTTCGTTGAAAAGTGCGAGACGTTCCGCCGTCAGCTTTAGCCCAAGGGATTTACGATTGTCGCCGGAGCGCTTTTTGATCTCGGATGCCTTCTCCCTTCCAATACCATCATCCGTAATCGTACATTCCATCACGCCGTCCCTCATTGTGAAAGCGATGCCGAGATGGCCCGGACTCTGCTTATGCATTAATCCATGCCAGATGGCATTTTCGCAAAATGGCTGCAGCAGCAATGGTGGGATCATCACGTTAGATGGCTTTATTGCGCCCGAATAACTAATGGTATATTCGAATTGGTTCTTAAATCGTAATTGCTCCATACCTATATACAGGCGAAGCATCTCCACCTCCTCCTCCAGCAGGATGAGCGATTTCTGCGAATTAATCAGCACCAGCCTAATGAGGCGCGAAAACCGGGTGAGATAGTCAGAGGCCTGGTCGGGTTCATTCTTTAATATAAAACGGTTAATCGAGCTCAGGCAATTGAAAATAAAATGTGGATTCATCTGAGCCCTCAACGCCTGCATCTCGAGGTCAGCTGCTGCACGTTGCCATTCCATGCGCGAGCGTTCATTGCGCAGGTTCTCATTCTTTCTTTTAAGATTGAAATTCCAGAACACAAACACACCGAGAAGACTAAGAAAAATGATGGCCCCTATGAGGATATTGCGTAGGAATTGATTACGAATCAGGCTCTGCTCCTTTAGTTGACTCTCTTTCTTGAGCAATTCGATCTGGCTAAACTTTTTCTCATCTTCGGCGATGCGTTTAAACTCGTACAATTTGCCTTTAAACTGTTCGCTAATGATCCCGTTTTTCAAACGTACATGCCTTCGATAAAATGCCAATGCCTGATCGTGTTGACCAAGCGAATCATAAATATCAGATAATATTTCGCAGGCATCACGTAGGGTAAGCCATGCGTTCTTTTTTTCCGCCTTTTCGAATACCTCGGCACCAAGCACCATTGCATGCTGGTAGCTCTTACGATGTAGATATATTTTCGCTAAGCCAATCATGGCAGAGTAGCGAATGTTGCCTTCGCCGCTTTTATCTCCGAGAGTGTACAACATATCAAGATAGAAGTATGCCGAATCATATTGCTGCAACTCGAGGTAGTATTGCCCGATCCTTAGCTGCGACATGCGACTCTTCGGGTTTCCAGCAAAGCTTTGACGATAATAATAAAGCGCCGAGTCGTACCGGTGTTTATCGAGACTGAGGTCGCCTAAATTATGGAACAGGTGACGGTAGGTCCAATGTCCTGAGGGTGGACTGTTTTCGGCAGCTTTATTATAGTAGAACAAGGCTGTTTCAAAATCCCCGATGCTACGATATAGTTTGCCTAGCTGGAGAAGCGATAAAATCACATTGGGCGTGTCATCATATTTCTCACTCAGTTCGAGTGCCTGTTGCGCAGCCTCAAATGCCTTCTCATAATATCCCTGGTCACCATAGATCGTGCTGATGGTGAGTGTCGCGTCTGAAATCTCGGTATAGTTGCGCAGCTTCCGGAATTTCTCCACAGCATACATTATTGTATCGATAGCCAACTGGTAGTTGCCCTGGAACCATAGAGACTGACCAATGCCGCGGATCGCAGAAGCCATCATCCGGTTATCTTTTAATTGCTTCGCGTGTCCATGATTAATGTGATAATATTTCAAAGCGTCATCTGGCAATCCTTTTTGAAGTAATGCTTTGCCATACAACCCCGCTGCTATACAAGCACCTTTACTGTATCCCAACGATTCTGCAAGGACGAAAGCCCTGTCAACATAAATAATACCGGAGTCTGAACTGACGAGGTCTGCACTAATATAGCGGATGGCGATCATGTTCAACAAGTCCACCTTCACCGCACCTTTCGCCTTTGCAAGACTCGCCTTTAACTTTCGCAGATCATCCTTCTCAATTCCGGCCATACCAGAAATGGGAAGGTGCAGACACCCGGCGATGGAAAAGATTAACAGGAAGGCGCGCATTGACATGTAAACCTGGTTTGGATCTAATACAAAATACTAAAACAAAGCATGCGAGAAGCCTATAATGAGACTTCGAAATGGCGTTCGCGGCGGAAAATGATTGATTGGTTGCTGGGGCTGATAGTTGGCGAATCCCAATGAGCAATTCGGGCAAGGAATTGGGAATTGGGAAGGCGTGGCAGTTCCGCTGCCCCTCGGTCTGGCGTGATGTCTTCATTTATCCTATTAATTACCCACCCGTCATTTTTATTCCAGCTTATTCCTGAAATTCCGGCTACCTTCCCGCTGAGGCTTGAGTCGTCAGTTGTCCATGATGAGTAGTACGCGCGAACAGAGGAGTACGATTGAGTAGAGAATTTAGTATAATCGGACTTTACTCACTACTCACTATTCACCCTTGACAACTGACAACTCCCGGCTCACCCCTCACATAAATATTGAACCTAAAAAACACACTCTGCTCATGAAAAGAACTTATTTAGCCTCAGTTCGGACGATGATCTGCGCTGGATCGGTGGCGATGCTACTCCTCAGCTGGCAGACCAACCCGGGCCAGAAAAAACAGGACGGCCTTGAGATACCAGTTACGTATTACAAGTTGGACAATGGGTTGAAAGTTGTCCTCTCCCCTGACAAGACCTCGCCTACGATCGGTGTCGGCATTTATTACAATATCGGATTCAGGATCGAGCCGAAGAACAGGACCGGGTTCGCCCACCTCTTCGAACACATGATGTTCCAGGGTTCACAGAATCTCGGCAAAATGGAATTTATCCAATTGGTGCAGAAAAACGGCGGCGTACTGAACGGTTCGACGCGTTTTGATTTTACGAATTATTTCGAAGTGATGCCTGCGCATAAATTGGAAACTGCTCTGTGGGCAGAGGCCGACAGAATGAAAGGTCTTAAGATTACCCAGGAGAACCTCACCAACCAACAAGGTGTTGTAAAGAATGAAGTAAAAGTAAATGTTCTGAATCAGCCTTATGGTGGTTTCCCCTGGCTTGATATGCCGCAATATGCTAACGAGAATTGGTACAATGCACACAATTTTTATGGCGACCTGGCCGACCTGGATTCAGCAAAGCTCGAAGACGTTGACAGCTTTTTCAAGACGTTTTATAGTCCCAACAATGCCGTATTAGTAGTCGTGGGCGATTTCGCTATTGCCGACGCGAAGTCATGGATAACTAAATATTTCGCGAAGATACCGGCCGTGCAGCTACCTCCAAAGCCTGACCTGAGTGAACCAGTACAACAAAAAGAAAAGAGATTTACGAAGGAAGATAAACTCGCCAAGAAACCCGCACTCGCGGTGGCATACAAGATGCCAGAACGTAATTCACCCGAATACTTCGCAATGGGATTGATCGACCAGATGCTGGTACAGGGACAGGACAGCAAGCTATACAACCTACTCGTTCAGAAGAAAGGATACTCGGCCAATGTTGGTGGCGGCATTAATGTGGGATTGGGAAATATGTATGACTACAATGGTCCAATGCTCTGGATATCTAACATTACCTACGATTCCACCATTTCATCTGATTCGGTGCTTCATCAATACGATGCAGCTATCTCTGACATTATAAACAACGTAACTAAAGATGATCTTCAACTGGCGCTAGTTAAGATTCGTTCGGGCCTTTATGATGCGATCGGAGGGAATTTTGGTATAGGTAAAATCAACCTGCTCGCGTGCTTCGCCCTCTTCGATGATGATCCATCGAGGATCAACAAACTGGAAGCAGAATTCAAGAAGGTTACGCCTGAGCTGATAAAGAAAACGGCACAACAATACCTTGCGCCGCGAAACAGAACTATTTTGATCATTGAACCAAAAGCTCTTAAAGCATGAAAAAGAAACTATTCATATTCTCCTTCGTTTGCCTCGGTGCATTTGCAGCCATAGCACAGAAGGAAACACCACCGTCTGGTGGAGCAGCAAAAGACTTCAAACTCTCCGAAAAGAAAAACCAGAAATATACGAATGGACTCAAGAGTACGATGGTTCACTACGGTAATACCCCGAAGACGACCATCAGCCTTGTCATAAAGACAGGCAATGTACATGAAACCACCGACCAGGTATGGCTAGCAGACCTCACTGGTCGTATGCTACGAGAAGGAACTGCCCGACTCAACTTCGCGGAGCTCGCAAAGAAAGCGGCGATGATGGGAGGAAACCTGAATGTCAATGTAGGGATGACGCAGACAACGATTACGGGAGCAGTTCTATCTGAGTATGCACCTGAGTTTATCAAACTCATCGGCGAATTAGTAACCAATCCCGCTTTCCCCGCATCTGAGCTCGAAAGGTTGAAAGTCGACCTCAAAAGGCGGCTCACTGTTCAGAAGGCAGTACCCCAGGCACAAGCCCAGGACCAGTTCTACCAGGCGGTCTACGGCGATCAGCGATATGGAAAGACATTTCCTACGGAAGCAATGATCAACGGCTACACCACCGAGACGATCAAGCAGTTCTATGACCAGAATTTCGGTGCGAAGAGATCGGTAATATATGTAGTTGGAAAATTTGATGAGGCTGCTGTAAAGCAAGCGATCGAATCTGGTTTGACGAAATGGAAAGCGGGACCGGAAGTTTTTTATCCGAAGATCAATGCGGTTCCCGTAGCAGACACGATGATCATCGACCGTAAAGGCGCACCGCAGACAACCGTAATGCTGGGTCTCCCCGTCATCACTCCGGATAATAAGGATTATGTACCATTGCTGGTGACCAACTCTCTTCTCGGAGGTTCATTTGGTTCGAGGATCACGACTAACATCCGTGAGGACAAGGGATATACCTATTCCCCATCGAGCGCAGTTAGCAATCGCAAGGGCAGTACTCTTTGGTTCGAGCAGGCAGATGTTACGAGCGAGCACACTGTAGCTTCAATGCAGGAAATTGAAAAAGAAATAAGAAAGCTGCAGGAAACGCCTCCGTCGAAGGAAGAATTAGCCGGCATTCAGAATTACGAGGCAGGCATCTTCGTGTTGCAAAACTCGTCCCCTGCCGGCATCATTGGCCAACTTAATTTTCTCGACCTCTATGGATTGCCAGACAGCTATCTTTCTACACTGGTAAAAAACATTCATAGTGTAACGCCTGAAAAAGTTTCGGAGACGGCTAAGAATTATATTCAGTACGATAAGATGACAAAGGTACTTGTGGGAGATAAGGATGTGATAGAGCAGCAGGTGAAGAAGCAAAAGGAAAAGCTGAAAGCTTTTTAAGGTTTCACGCAAAGCCGCAAAGAATCACGCAGAGGCGCAGAGGATACTGTGAAAAAGAAAACCCAAAGGATAAATAAACTAAGAGCCACAGAGAACCAAACTCTGTGGCTCTTTATTAACACTTGATACCTCGGTCTGATTACTTCAGATTTAGGTGTCTCTTTGCGTCTTTGCGAAACTTAGCGCCTTTGCGAGAAACTAGCGCCAGGCATTTTTTAAGAATCGAATCCAGTTTCCAAACATCACCCCATCGATATCTGCTCCTGAGTATCCACGCTGCTCCAGCATCGCAGGAAGTTTCTGGAGATCGGCGATGGTACGCAGATCGTCAGGACATTGCCAAGATCGAACAGGAATGAAAGCTGCGGCACAAGCTTACTACGCGTTTACGGCCGGATTCGCGGCGGGCTCGTAGAAGTGGGAGATGTA
>JACMKU010000100.1 GCA_014379965.1 Chitinophagaceae bacterium | reverse complement strand
GGACAATGCCCCCAGCACAGAGCAGCCCTATGCCACCCGTACCGTCAACGGTATGTTGTCGGCTTTGCGCGGTGTCTTGAAAGAAGCCTGGCGCTTGGGTCAGATGAGCGCCGAGGATTATCAGCGGGCGATTGACTTCAAAAACCTGAAAATCGTAAGCCTACCGGCGGGGCGTGACCTGAGCAGTGGCGAAATCACGGCGCTGGTGAATCATTGCATCAGCCTGGGCAATGCGGTTGGGATACGCGATGCCACCATCATTGGCATCTTGTACACGGCTGGGTTGCGCCGTTCCGAGTTGGTAAACCTGACCATGTCTAATTACAACCCAGAGACCGGCCAACTTAAGGTTATCGGCGGCAAAGGCAACAAAAGCCGCACCGTGTATGTGACCAACGGCGCACAGGACGCTCTACAGGATTGGCTGGCGATCCGGGGTGATGCACCAGGGGCGATCTTTACACCCATCAACAAAGGTGGCCGCATCATCATGCAGAAGATGACCGCCCAGGCGGTGTACAACCTGCTCAAGAAGCGGGCCGAACAAGCCCACGTCAAAGATTTTACGCCCCATGACTTTCGCCGCACTTTCGCGGGTGAAATGATGGATGGTGGGGTGGACATTGCCACGATTGCAAAGATCATGGGACACGCCAGCATCAACACCACCGGACGCTATGACCGCCGACCCGAAACCGTCAAACGGGCTGCTGCTCAGAAAATCCACTTTCCCTACACCCGCCGCCGTTTATAGTCTGCGATGTATAGAATCAGAAGTGTCTCAAAACGAACGCTTTGGGATATACGATTAGGGTCGTATAAGGTACCAGCCTGTTGAAAAACTCCTTGTTCTATAATCTCGGTCTGATTTTTGCTCTGTAATCGGCCTTGATTTGGCTAAAAATGAGGTGATTGCGTGCGTTTTGCGTTGGTTTAAAATCCTTGTGCTGACTTTTTCAATAAGCAGAAATTTTGGACGCTGTCTAACTTTTTGAGTAGTATAAAACCTCATTTCATTTATAGAATTCATCTTTTAGATAACGAAGGGCTTTTATGCCAAATGAATTTCTCAATGCCACCATAACAATTGCTATTGGTATTACAAGTACACCTAGACAGCCTAGCGATAATCCCCGATCTGCCTTAGTCGCACACTTTTTAACGCCCCTTTGCTTGGGCGCTGTCTATTTCTACAATTTCCAAAATGAGGAAAACTAGGTTGTGTTGACAGTTGAGATGGACGAGTAAAATAGTCTCTGACACTAACCGATAATAAATACTTGGCTGTATCGTGAACGTCATCTTGTCGAATGTTTTATCAACAAAATCAAGCATTTTCGACGTGTCTTTTCTCGATTTGAGAAGATCGTTAGTCGCTATCTCGGATTCTTGCAGTTTGTCGGTACATTTGTTTGGTTACGCTGAAACCTCAACACAATCTAGCAGATACACGAACATGTTCAGATTTGTTATAGGCGAAAAAATGTGAGGTTGTTCCAACATGGCAAGCAAAAATACTCTTTATGTCACAGAGTCGGGCATGGCTGTCAAACCCATTCGTGCCGTTTTTCTTAAAATCCTCGGTGTGGATTTCATATTTAAGACTTTTAACGTGCGTGCTTATCAAAAGTTCCAGGATGCATTTGCACAAGGTCTTGTTGACGCGGATACGAAATTGATGCTCTTTGAAGTCGGCGGACAAAGCGTAACGCTCCTGCAAACACAAATGGCATATCATCATGTGGCTCAAGGTCAATTGAATGGCAACGCATGGGCAGCCTTTCTCTGTGTCTGCTGTAACATGGGAACAACGGTGACACCGATCATCAATGAACAGATTCATCATTTCCGCGTTACAGGCATCTATAACGGCATGTCCATCATGAGCGATGACGAAAGTAAATCCGTCTGGGAGCATATCACAGGCGAATGTATCAAGGGGCCATTACAAGGGACACGACTAGAAACGCGGCCCGCACAATATCTGACCGCAGCGCAAGTACTTGAAACGACTCCCGATGCACTGATTGCTATCTCGAAACCGTCGCTGTTTGCACATCTATCCCATTTTCTCTTACTCAGACATATGCTGAATTCTAAGGGCTATATGCCGGGTCTTTTCCGTCTTTCGATGACCAAAAAGGATGATCGTTTAGCGGAATTGGAACTGGGTCTAGGGGTCTGGATTGGTGGATATGCACGTTATTATCCGATGCAGACAATTAACGCCAACGATAACGCCATTCTAGATACGCTCAACCAGCACCAAATTTTGGTTTATATAGACCCTGCTACACAGGTTCCGACAGCCCATATCAGCCCATCGCAAATTCAAGGCTGGGATAATGATGTGCTTGTATTGGAATCCGGCGAACGGATTCATAATGGCTATGTCCTGAATGGAGACTCGAAAAAAACTCCGATTGAGCGCCCGAATCAGCAATTCACGCGCTGGTACGCCTTTTCGTATATGTTCCCGACTTGTGAGATATACGCAGAAGGAGGACTGTAGATAGAGGAGAACATCATGATAACAGCCAGTCGAAAATGTTGCTTGAGGAATACAATTTCGAGCGGTTGATTGCCGACTGAGACTATACAGCATTGCATTACCCTTATCTCGGTTTTTGCACTTTGTCAGGGCCTTAATCTGGTACGTTAAATGTCAACAGAACCTAGAAACAACCTACCTTAAGGATTGAAATTCGCGCTATTTTCGGGGTAAAACCGATTATGACAATGGGAGTTTAATGTGGAATTGTAGTAATGGAAAACGTCTGTGAATAGGCGTATTAGCTCTGGGTTCTAATCAAGAGCCAACCAACGCCAAATAAAACCATGACAGCAATCGCCTGATCTATCAACTGCCATTTCAGAATATTGCCGCTGACTATTGCAACACCGACCATTGTGACGGCAAACCAAACCAGGGTTTGAATTTCAGGAGCGACAATATTCAACTCTTGCATACTGCGTAGTACGATCCAGTAAAGAGAGATACCAATGGCAAAACCAAGGGCTGATTTTGCTAGTTGAGACCATTCAATCTTGCCCCCTTGCCAAATGCTGGCAGCATGAACAAAACCCTGGGCATCCGCAAAGCCCGAAAGGATAGTTAAAACGACAATCAGAACTAAGGAAGGAATCTTATCAATCATGTGAGCTATATTGATGCTGACTTCATTGCCATTGCCAACATGAGACCTTGATAATGGCGACTGGGACGATCTGCTGGGACACTTTCAATCTGAATGCTGTCCTTCAAAAACCCTACTTCAAATAGAGCTTGACGAAGATCATTCTCAAGAATATACACGGCTGGAAATACTTCCTTACCGACAGAATAGGAGACAGCACCTTTCAAAGCACATAGAATAAGCTTGCCCCCAGGTTTCAATAATGAAGTAATGTTCTCGATAAAAAGTCGCCATTGTGAACGATCCTCGGTGGAAGACTCAGCACAGAAGTTAGTGATTAAAACATCATACTGAATATCAGTTTTACCCAGTGGCAGCGGATTGTTAGCATCACACTTCATGACCCTTGTAAGACGGCGGCGGATTTCTTCTTCTCTTAGTAGTATGCCATTCTGTGAATAGTCTTGATCTTCCAGAACAAGGGCAGCTCTGGTGAATGCCGACCAATCAAATGCATCTGGCGCGCAGTCAAGCCATTTTTGTACTTCTTGGAGATTAGGCTCTAGATAATCGGAGAAGTGAATCTCTTTGACTCTGGCAGAAGCCGTAATGAGCGAGTAAATGGTTGGCCCGCCCCCAAAATCGAGCGCAATGCTACTCATGGAGACATCTTTAAAAGCCTTCACTAAAAACCTCATTAGGGCAAGGTTTTCTCCGCCAACGTCACCATAATATTCCTTGAGATAAGTAGCCGGATCAAAAGCGGCCCAATTTTTTGATATTTCCACTTATTCACCCCATCCCTGACTTTGATAAACAGCAGCGACCAACGCACAAACGGGATCACCTGTACAAGGCTGTCCTATCGTAACGCATTGAATTGACCCATACGCAAGGGAACGGCTGTCAATCATACACTGTAAGGAGGAATGAATATTTTGCTCGACTTCATCTTGGTTTGAACTGTGAAGTTCGACAAATAACCCACGACCCGTTTGTTCTTCTTGCGTCCAACCTATTCCTGCACAGGCAGTTTTGCCAGGGGTAGTCTCATCACACCGAGCTATAACAATATACAGCCGATGTCCATATTCATCTGGAGGAGTCACATATTTTGTACGACGAATAACGGTGTTTGCTGGAATGATGGAAGACAGGTAAATGAGATTGTAATTTGCAATACCTGCCTCAAGTAACGCTTGGTCGAAGGCCGCTATTGCCGTCGGGCCTTGTCCTACGCCTGTTGTTAAAATAATTTCCACTATATATTCCTCTGGCACATTTGTGTTTTAACCGCTTGATCCCCATTATCATTTTGTAAGCAGAATAGCCTCTTAAACCTTAAGGAATAGAAAATCTCATCTGAATTTATAAATTCTTTAGATAGTGTGAATAATAAATGATAAGTGATTGTAATATGATGTAGAAGGTATAGCTACCTTACAGCTTGTTATAAAAACTGGAAAGAACGATATGTCGCTCCGAAAGAAAACACTTGTCATTATTGGTACTACCCTAGTGAGTCTGATTATTGCTCTGTATCTATTTTCTCAACTCATCTTTCTAAATAGTTTTAATCAAGTTGAAGAAAATACTGTTAGACGGAACACCACTCGCGCTCTGAACGCGCTTAATGACGAGATTAGTGCCATTCATGGGACTGACCGGGAATGGGCGCATTGGACAGACAGCTATAACTTTATCGAAGACTTGAACGACAATTACCGTGAAGGAAATACCCATGATGGTATTTTCTACACGTATAGCCTTAATGTCATGCTATATATCAACACCAAGGGGGAGATTGTCTTTGGGAGAGCTTTTGACTTAGCCGCTGGTCAAGAAGTGCCCATTCCCAACAGTTTGATGAACCATCTGCAAACCGACAGTATTCTTCTTAACCATTCTGATAAAGAAATTGGCGAACTCAATATAGACGGAATTAGCGGTATTTTGATGCTGCCCGAAGGCCCTATGATAGTGGCATCCACGCCGATCCTCACAAATGAAAAGACTGGCCCGACCCGCGGGTCGCTAGTTTGGGGACGCTACCTCAATGACCAGGAAATACAGGAGCTAGCCGATAAAACGCGGTTATCATTGGCCGTGCAGCCAATCGAAGCTGCCTATTTATCTCCAGATTTTGTGGAGGCAAAAAGTAACTTACTCACAGGCCCTGCTGAGTATATCCGTTCACAAAATGACGAGCTAATTGCAGGCTACGAACTACTTCAGGACATATACGGAAATCCTGCCCTCATCTTGCGTATTGAACTACCCCGCGAAATTTACGCACAGGGACAAGCCAGCATTTCATACTTTATTATTTCGCTCCTCATAGCTGGTTTGATATTTGCCGGGGCGACCTTAATACTGTTGGAACGTATCGTGTTATCACGGCTGGAGCAGTTAAATGCCAGCGTCGGTAATATTGGCATCAGCACGGATCTTTCGAAACGGATTGAGATTACAGGAACAGATGAAATATCCAGTTTGGCAACAGCGATTAACATAATGCTAGAGGCTTTATCGCAGGCGCATCATAAACTGGAACAGGCACGCGATCAGGCAATTGAAGCATTACAAGTGAAAGCCCAAATCTTAGCAAATGTAAGTCATGATGCTCGAACTCCATTAAGTATTATCATGTTGCGATCCGAAATGCTTCAACGTGGTATTCATGGTTCTCTAACAGAGCATCAGAATAA
Organism: Chitinophagaceae bacterium; assembly: GCA_014379965.1. Lineage (GTDB taxonomy): Bacteria > Bacteroidota > Bacteroidia > Chitinophagales > Chitinophagaceae > VBAT01. The sequence goes on along the minus strand of JACMKU010000100.1, from coordinate 335 downwards.
ACAACTTGACACCATCCTAATTAGCGCACGACAGTTGCTGTTTTTTATCAATAACTTGCTGGATCAGTCTCAATTGGATGCTGGAAAAGTGATACTTGAGAAAGTGCCATTTTCCATAAGTGACCTGCTAGCGGAGGTAGAACTTTCGATGTCTCCCCTCGCATCCAGAAAAGGATTGCAGTTTGTAGCCCAGATTGATCAAGATTTACCACAAACCCTTCTTGGCGATCCCAACCGACTCAATCAAGTTGTGTCAAATCTGGTAGTCAATGCAATCAAATTTACGGATATAGGGTCGATAAAGGTTCGTGCCCGCCTAGTGGACAAAGAACACT
>JACMKU010000099.1 GCA_014379965.1 Chitinophagaceae bacterium | reverse complement strand
GATGATGATAACTGGGGAAACAACTCCGTGCATGTGTATGTACAATTAAGACCTGGCGTTTCAGAAGACGAAGCCAACGCGTTGATCAAGGATGTTACAAAACGACATACGGATGGAATGGAACAAGTGGAGGTTTTCCTTCATCCTCAACGCAAATGGCATCTCTATTCTGAGTTTGAAAATGGCCAGGTGGCTGGTGGACGCATTGAAATTGTAAGACTATTCGGCATTATAGCCGCTTTTATTCTCCTTATTGCTTGCATCAATTTTATGAACCTAAGCACCGCGCGCAGTGAAAAACGTGCAAAGGAGGTTGGTATTCGAAAAGTTGCAGGCGCTTTAAGGCGATCGTTGATTGCGCAGTTTCTTTTAGAGTCAATAGTTCTGGCGGCCATATCCGCAATTATCGCATTGATACTAGTAAGACTGGTTTTGCCGGCCTTCAATATACTTGTGGGAAAAGAACTGGTGGTGCCTTATGCCAATTTTTATTTTTGGTTGATGCTTCTGGGTTTTATATTGTTTACCGGCATGCTTGCTGGAAGCTACCCAGCCTTTTTCCTTTCTGCGTTTAATCCTGTTGGTGTGCTCAAAGGAACTTTCAGGAAAATAGGCAGTAAGTTCAACCTTCGCAAGGCATTGGTGGTATTTCAATTCTGTATCGCCATCATACTTATTATTTCCACGATCGTGGTTGTTCAACAAATAAGTCATGCAAGAAACCGAAATGCTGGTTATGCGGGTAATAGGCTAGTTTACCACTGGATAACTGCGGATCTTCAAGGAAACTACCAACCGGTGAAGAGTGAACTTTTGTCCTCCGGCATTGCCACTTCGGTAACGCGGACAGCTTCGCAGCTGACTGAACAATTCAGTTCCACCACGTCTGTATACTGGAAAGGAAAAGATCCTGGTGATGATACCGAATTTGAAAGAGGCGCCCAGGACGAAGGACTGGTTGCAACGGCCGGACTCAAATTGTTAGCGGGACGGGATTTCGACCTGGCGAAGTATCCATCGGATTCAACAGCCATGCTGATTAATCAATCGGCCGCTAAAGTTATGGGGTTTAGTGATCCTATAGGCCAAATCGTTCGTGATGGAACAATGGACTATCAGGTTGTAGGTGTTTTCGACGATTATATTTTTGGTTCGCCATATGAACGAACCAGGCCGATGATCCTCATCGGCCACAAGAATTTATCTTTAAGCATTATACATATGCGCCTGGCTGAGACTGGCGATCCTATGAAACAGCTAGAAAATATTGGCAGGATATTTAAGAAATATAATCCCAACTACCCTTTCGAATGCCATTTCGTAGACCAGGATTATGCGCGGAAATTCGAGGATATGCGGCGTACAGCCCGACTCACGGCTTTATTTGCTATCCTAACGATTTTTATCTCCTGTCTCGGTTTATTTGGGCTGACCAGTTATATGACGGAAACACGAATAAAGGAGATTGGCATTCGTAAAATATTAGGTGCGTCTGCTATGAAGATCACTACACTTCTTTCCAAAGATTTCATGGTGCTGGTGATCATTGCAATATTGATCGCATGTCCTATCGCCTGGTATGCCATGAAGACCTGGTTAGCATCCTTTACTTATCGTACACCGCTCGAATGGTGGACATTTGCATCGGCGGGTTTATTTGCCATAGCCATATCCCTAATCACGGTGAGTTATCATGCTCTCAAAGCGGTGCTATCTAATCCGGCGAGGAGTTTGAGGAGTGAGTAATGAACCATATATGCAGTTTTGGTTACGGCTTATTGACGTTTCAATCCCTGCTGGGTACGGATAATTTTTTTTCATCCGATAAATCCGCTTGATGGCATCATCTACCATCTATAGTTGAAGGCAACTTTTATTTTCCCGCTTACGATTTATTTACCCGAGTCCACCTTTATGGAAAACCTTAATACAGGTCTGTTTTTAATTGGACCTGTCCGTCTATTCGATTTTAACCATTATTATTTTTTAAAAAAATTCTCATGAAAAGAACTGTATTTGCAGGCAGGATTGTTTTGCCCTTACTCATCGTCTCGGCGACCTTTATTTTTCTGGCTTGTCAAAAGACAGAGGAGGTCCAAACAGTTGATGAAGAAATTGCATCAACCAGAAAACCTAATCCACCATCATCACAACCGCTTTATTTCAACAATTGCGGTAGCCCCAATATTAGTGGCACTTTTGTTATGGGTACTCCGGCAAATGTAATCGTGACGTTGAATTACGTTAATGGTTCCGGAGCATCGTATTCTTCATTCACTAGCACTACTGTCAATGGAATTATTATGACGGCGCCGGCAGGTACGTTGAATAGAGGCGCTGGAAGTATTAGGTTTACTGCGAGAGGAACTCCCATCGCAGCAGGGTATTTTCTCATTCCGGTGTCCATTGCAGGGGGCACTAAATGCAATTTACCGGTCACTGTTGTCAACGCTGGTGTGACTGAATCAACTGGTGATCCGGGTCCGGTAGCCGGATCAACAGGAACTGTAAGTTTTACCTATCAAAATCAACCCGTGATATACGAAACAGTAAGAGCAGCAGATGGAAAGATTTGGATACGGCAAAATCTTGGATCACCACGGGTTTCGCTGAACTCCATTGATGAGGCTTCTTACGGACATGTTTTCCAATGGGGACGTTGGGATGATGGGCACCAGGTACCCACCAGTTCCGTCATCACCGGGAGCGCTGCTCTGCAAAATCCATCGCAAATAGCGCCGGGTAATCCTGCGTTTATTAAAAGCCAGGTCCTCAATGCTGCATGGTGGGGTGTGGGAGGCTTATCAACTGATACATGGAGTGGTAATTTGCCAACGGCGGTAAATGGAAAAGATCCTTGCGCAGCTTTAGGGGCAGGCTGGCGAATGCCACTGGCTGCGGACTGGCAGAATATTATCAATCTTGAAAGCATTTCCGACACTTATACAGCATTTCGATCCAACCTTAAACTTCCCGCAGGATCATATAGAATTCCACAAACTGGAATAGTGGGTCAAAGCGGTGATGTAGGGCGTTTCTGGACAGGTACTCCCGAAGGTGGTAGTGCTGTGGCTGTGTTTATCGACAATGCGTATGGACTTTTTATTTCACCTACAGAACGAGGACTTGGATTACCCTGTCGGTGTGTGAAAGATTGAGAAATTAGTTTGATCACGAGATAAAGGTTGGCGGCGGCTGACCTTTGTTTTTTTCTTCGACGTGGTGGCATGGACTAAAGTATGCGACATTTTGGGTGTACGTATCCTTTTGGAGCGGGCGTTGTTGACAAAGCAGAAGAATACCTCTACAGCAGGGCAAGGGATTATTATTTTAAGAGGTAAGGCGGGGTTACTGGATGCAGGTTTTTATAATTAATTTGAAACAGTATTAAAGTTGCTCCTGAGCTATAAGCTCAGGAGAGCCCTTCAAGGTTTTGAACACTCAGGATAGCGGGGTATTTGTAAACGTAGTAGTCCATAAGGATTGGAATCGAACAATTTAGTATTATCTACTACTGTTGTATTCTTGATCCGTTACTTTCTGCAGCCAAGTCACTATACCGTTTTCAGTTTTTGGTAAAATGTACATTTGTTGCATACCAGTGTCAGGACTTGCACCATGCCAGTGTTCAACATTAGGTGGACACTTTACTACGTCCCCTTTTTTAATTGTTTGTCTAGGTTGCCCCTTTATTTGGTGGTAACCCACACCCTCTGTTATTATCAGAATCTGACCTGAGGGATGCCTATGCCAATTGCTTCTGGCTCCCGGTTCGAAGTAAACGTTTCCCATAACCGTGTTGTACGTGCTGTCATCTGCAACCAGTGGTGTATTCCAGGCGTTGCCGGTAAAATTTTCGGCTGGCCCCAATTCACCTTTTGGGAAAATGGCTTCCAACTCATTCTTATTTACTTCTTTTTTGTTTTCTTCCATACAACCGGTTAAAAGCAAGGTTGAAAAAACAATTGATGCAATAACTAATGTTTTCATACTACTTAAATTTATTTATTTAATACATTCTCTTTTGCTGAATTTATTCTATCAACTTGAACTGTTTTATCGCCGTTATTTTCGTTTAAGTGTTTTTTGAAGAATGTTTCTAATTTGTCAAAAGGTATTAATTCTACTTTGTCATATAAATCCACGTGACCTGCATTCGGAATGACAACCAACTCTTTTGGCTCCGCAGCACGTTTGTAAGCATCTTCACTAAATTCCTTTGAGTGTGCCTTATCTCCTGTGATGAAAAGCATAGGACGAGGAGAGATTGTTTCTATGTCATTGAACGGATAAAAGTTATTGAACTTAACATTGCTTGAAAGTGTAGGGTGAGTTGTGAATTTCGGTGAACTTCCTTTCGGTGTGAATTCTCCTCTTGGAGTGCGATAGAACTCATAAAATTCTCGTTGAATAGGGTGTGTGGTTTCATCTAATTTATGCACTGTGCCACCTGTGTGTTTAGTTTCACCACCGCTGAACTCTACGTAGCGTTGTTCCGCAGCTTCAGCCTGGGCCCTCTTTCTCTGCTCAATGGTCTGCGAGTGGTTCAGTGCATTACGACTGGCTGAACCCATATCATACATACTCACGGTAGCGATAGCTTTCATTCGCGGGTCAATCTTAGCCGCGCTTATTACAAAACTGCCGCTGCCGCAAACGCCAAGAACACCAATACGATTCCTGTCAACAAATGATCGAGTGCCCAAAAAGTCAACCGCTGCACTAAAATCTTCAGCATACATATCAGGTGCAACAACGTTGCGCGGTTCACCTTCACTCTCACCCCAATAAGACAAGTCAATAGATAAGGTTATGAAGCCTCTTTCAGCCATATTTGAAGCATACACATTAGCACTTTGCTCTTTTACAGCACCCATCGGATGCCCTACAATAATGGCAGAATGTTTAATATTCCTATTTAAGCTCTTTGGAATAAAAAGATGACCTGCAACGTTCATCTTGTACTGGTTTTGAAACCTAACCTCATACATTGTAACGTTGTTGCTTACCTTAAAGGTCGTGTATGCGGCTGGAGATATTTGTTCCATAACTACTGCTTTATTTGATTGCGATGTTTGTTTTTTCTGTGCATACGATTGTCCAAAAAGCATAATTGACATCAATGCTAAAATTGCTATTCGTTTCATAATTATTTTTGTGATTGTTATGTAATTATTGTTTTTACTCTTATTCAAACTTTACCGTTATGTTGCCCGAACCCAAAGCTGTAGCTAATCCCGAAGGAGTATCAATCCGTGCAATTCTGGTGTAGTTGTATGATGTTGAAAAATCTTTATAAAAAATGACTAAGGTGTTTGATCCGTACAACATCACATCTCCTGCATGTATCGTACCTGGATTTGTGGCATTTGATGGCAGATTATTGGGTAAATCAAAATACTTTTCGTTTCCATTCAACTCTGACATATTAATGGTCAAAGGCAACTTCTCTTTAAAGGAAGCTGCTGTTGTATTGTTGTACAATGTTGCAGTGAAAGTATTTGAACCAATTATTATTTTTAGTTTCATACTTGCTGTATTTGAACTTTCATTCGAACTGCTTGCCATTTCATTATTTGTATTGCAGGCAAATAATTGAATGCAGATTAAACATGCTAAGAATGTGATTACGGGTTTCATAAACTGATTTGTTTAATTACAAGTTTTTTATGTGCCTGGCTGGAATGCCGCCAACAACAGTATTTGCAGGAACATCATTAGAAACGATTGCACCTGCCGCTACTACGGAGTTTTCGCCAATGGTTACCCCTTGTAAAATGGTGGCACTGGCACCAATCCACGCATTCCTTTTGATATGTATTTTGCCTACAGTTAGAGTTTGTCTATCGTTTATAGAAATAGGATGTCCCTCAGATAGCAAGCTTACTTTGGGAGCGATCATTACGTTGTCTTCAATGGTAATGCCGCCCAAATCCAAAAACGTGCAATTGAAATTGATGAAGACGTTTTTCCCGATTTTGGTGTTTCTTCCGTAATTGACTTGAAGTGGAGGGAAAACCGTTGTAGTCGCATCAATTTGAAAACCAGTTATCTTGCATAGCAGATTTCTAATCTCCTCCGAATCTGATGCATTGTTCAACTGAACCAGCAATTTTCGGGTTTCATTACAAGCGTTAGTGATCCTAAAATAATCCGGATCGTTAAATTGAACAGACTCACCATTTAATAGTCTTTGAAAAATATCTGTGTGTTGTTTATCCATCTTTGTCATTAGTTGCATTGCAAAAGTAACGCAGGTTCATATCCCAAATGGTACACTTAATACGCAAATAATGTCAAATATTACGTATACTTACAATGCGGAGAGTTTAGTAGAATGAAAAAAGTAATACTGGAGAAGGTCATCTTGCGTGAATTAGCCGGGAATGTGAAGTTCCCAGATAAGTATTTACAGCATTTTCATACGCACATTTTATGCAGTGGAGGGAGTATAAGCTTTGTTTTTAATAATAGAAACTATTCAGCTAAGGCTGGTGAATTTATATTTTGGTTTGCAGATAGCCAATTGACAGATGTGACATTTTCCAAAAATATTAAAGCAAGTGTTTTATTTGTAAAGAAAGATTTTCTCGACAATAATATTCCCGATCAAAGCTGGAGTATTGATGCCTTATTACATTCTAAAGAGAACCCTGTATTGCACTTATACGATAATAATGATAAGCTAAAAGTAGTTTCGAACTTTTCTCTTTTGTATAACAGATTTTTAGAATCTGGACATCGTTTTTACAATGAAATACTTCAATTGCAGATGCAGTTGTTCATTTTTGAAATGTGGCACATCTTTGCCAATGAATATGAGCGCAGGAAACGCACAGTAGAAAGCGGGTCGCTGTATGAACAGTTTATGCAATTGGTACATGAACATTGTATGGAAGAACGGGAAGTGCAGTTTTACGCCAATCACCTGCACATTACGGCTAAGTATCTAAACTATGTATGTAAAAAAAATACGGATGTTACGGCATCGGAATGGATCCAACGGTACGCCAGAGAAAGAATTATACTGCTTCTGAAAAACAAAAATCTAAACATTGCAGAGATCGCCGATAAAATGGAGTTTTCGAGCCGTTCCTTTTTCACTCGTTATGTAAAGAAACTGTTAGGTGTGACCCCAAGTGAATTCAGGAATCGATTAGCATAAAAAAATCAATCAAAGCCGCCACTAATGGTCTTATGGTGTTAAGCTCCAATCACATTTGCCAGTAAATCACAACTGGAAATACCATTATAGGCATATCTTTGTTTCCTTATTGAACAACATGGAAAAACGGGAAGAAGATTCCCTGTAGCCATAAGGAAATAATTCACTAACCTTAAATTTAATTGTATGTCAAAAAAGAAAGCTGAACCCCGCAAGAATAAGCCTACAAAAAAGAAAAGCTCAGCACAGAGGAAAGCGGATCCAAAGAAAAAAGCACGCTAAGATCAAAACACAGAGAGCCCCGTTAACAGCCGGGCTTCTTATATAAGGTAACTCACAAATAGTGGGGAACATCCAAATGCTAAACAACGAACCGAACGTACAACGGTGCCCATATTCAATTACAAGAAACCAGTCTTGCGAGCACGAAGCAAAATAATTAACAGGTTCATCTTTTCGGCTTCTGTGCTGTCTGAAATTAAAAAGAGTACTTAAACGCAGAAAACCTTACCAGTCAAAGACTTCGTAAGGTTTTCTGTTTTTTTAATTCCCTTTAATGTAGCTGTTATGTAGCCTCGACAGGAATCGAACCTGTATCTGGAGCTTCGGAAACTCTTATACTATCCATTGTACTACGAGGCCGGCTTTTCGTTGATTAAGTTGATTTAGTTGAGTAAGTGATTAGCCGGAAATTCAATCAACGCATTCAACTATTTAATCAATCCCTGCGCATTCGTCGCAAAGATCTTCACCGCAATAGCCAGCAATATTACGCCAAAAAACTTACGCACCGCGATCAAACCAGCAGGCCCTAGTATTCTGGCAATGAGACCCAATGATTTCAGTACCGCATAGACAATGATGAGGTTGATCAGTATTGCTATGAGCAGCGTAGTTTCGCCATAGTTAGCCTTCAAAGACATGATCGTGGTCAGTGTTCCCGAACCCGCGATCAATGGAAACGCGATTGGTACCATCGTCGCCGCCTTGATATTCTTATCACTCTTGAAGAATTCCACACCCAACACCATCTCGAGCCCCAGGATGAAGATCACGATCGAACCACCCACCGCAAATGACTTCACATCCAGGCTCATGAGATTTAAGAATGCCTCGCCAATAAAAAGGAATGCGACCATCAACGCTCCAGAGATCAGCGTCGCCTTCAACTCATTCATCCCGCCCACCTTCGTCTTTATCGAGATCAGTATTGGTACAGATCCGATGATGTCGATAATGGCGAACAAAGTGAACGTGACCGTTAATAAGGACTTTAGATCGATGTTCATCCGGCAAAGGTAGTCTGGTTTTGGGTTGATCGTGTTTCCGGTTTAAAGGTTTAAGAGTTTAATGGTTTAAGAGTTTAAAAGTTTAAGGGTTTAAAAGTTCTGGTTCGGGAAGATTCTATTCTTAAACGCAACAACGGAAGTCAGAACTCTTAAACTATCAAACTCTTAAACCATTAAACCTTTAAACGTCTTGGACCCAGCCTCTGTCGCAATGCCCCTTCACAATTGTCACATCCACACCCCAATTGAGTTGACTGGGCTTTCTATCTTCGTCTCCTAAATAAACCAGTATGCGAAAAATTATTGTTGCCACCTACCTGACTATGGATGGTGTTTTGCAGGCACCAGGTCTACCGGAAGAAGACCCTTCGAATGGATTCAAATGGGGCGGCTGGATGGTTAACCATTGGGATGAGGTGATGAAGAACACCCTGAGCAAGATAATAACATCGCCGTATGACCTGTTGCTCGGTCGTCGTACGTATGAGATCTTCGCCTCACACTGGCCTTACCAAAATGATGAGATCGGACAAGTCTTCGCGCGTATCAACAAATACGTGGTAGCCACAACCCCCATCGATCTCTCGTGGAAACATTCCATCCTGATCAACAAGGACGTGATAAACGAATTGAAAAAATTGAAGAAACAAGACGGTCCCGACCTATTCGTATGGGGCAGCAGTCGGTTGGTACAAACGTTATTAGCCAATCACCTTGTTGATGTTTTGCATGCCTGGACATTTCCCGTCACAATCGGTGAGGGAAAAAAACTGTTTCAAGAAGGCACACAGGCACAACAATGGAAATTGACGGAGTCAGCCATGTCAACAACAGGGGTGGTGATGGCAAGTTATGTTCCTGATGGAGAAGTGAGGCTGGATTCGGATGCGCCGTATACACCGAGTGAGGCGGAGTTGACTCGACGCATGAAGTGGAAGTTAGAAGAGGCTGAGACGTTTAACTTTTAAGGGTTTAACGTTCTGGTTCCAGTAGTTTCCTTTCATTAGAGAAGTTGCTGAGAGCACAACCCTTAAACTCTTAAACCTTTAAACTTTCAAACCCCGAAGACTCTGCTTCAATTCCACGAGACATTTCCTACAGAGACAGTCTCCAAATTGCTCCTCTATATTCGCCCGTTTTTCTGCAGGCATCTCTATACCGAAACACTGGCACTGCATCACCGTCCCAACCTTGCATTCAAACGTCGCCTGGCATCTTGGGCAGATTTTCGTCTCGTGTACGCACATGTCGAAATGTTTAAAGGTGATCGGTTTGAGGGAAGTAGGTTTAGAGTTTAAAGGTTTAATAGTTTAATAGTTTAATAGTTTAAGAGTTGTGGTTTCAGAAAGTGCAATTCACGAGGGAACTTCGAAAATCACAACTATTAAACTATTAAACTATTAAACTTTTAAACCATTAAACTTTCAAACCAGAAACGTTACAGGTTAAAGTTGACCCCCGCCATAAAATTGAACCGACGTGAGTTGTATCCCGGGAAATCGAAGTATTCCTTATTGGTGATATTCTTCAAGTCCAGGAACAACTTTATCTTATTGCCAAACGCGTATTCACCATATAGATCGATGGTAGCATATGCCTCCGCAATTGTGGGTGCACCACCGTATACGTATTCCTGTCTTTCCCCGACAATCCTTACCTGCGTACTCACATACAACGCATTCGTCGCCTGCCAGCCCACAAAGAGGTTGGCCGCATGTTTCGGTATTCTATAAAGATTGAAATAACTCGTGTCTTTGCCCATCGGTGTTCCCGTCTCATCATATGAAGACGTGATCTTGCCGTCGGTGTACGTATAATTTGCGCTCAGTTTCCATTTTGCGCTCGCGTATTCCGCCTCGAGTTCCGCGCCATAGTTCGTCTGTCTACTCACGTTGAGATACTTCGTTGCAAACGTACTTGGGTCAAACGTATATACGATCGCATCTTTTGTCTTGCGATAAAATCCCACAACCCTTGTACGGAAAGCTTTGCTGGCGAACCATTGCACACCTGCCTCGGTCGTCATTCCCCTCTCGGGTTCCAGATCTGGATTCCCTGCCGATGGATCAAACAGCTGATATAGAGTCGGCGACTTGAAAGAAGAGTATAGGTTGCCGAAGAGCTTCACCTTTTCCTCTATCAAATACGAAGGGTTCAGTGTAAACGTGATGTTGCTTCCGTATTGCGAATGCTGGTTCCAACGGCCGCCCAGTTCCATCGTGAATCCCTTGTTATCATTATATACAACCGATGCATATGGACTCCATTGACTGATGTTCTTATCGCGCAGCGACGTCTCGTAAATGAATGGAGGGTCACCAATGGCAAAAGGGGGAAACTGCGAACGATAAAACTGGTCGGTGTTATTTCTCCTGTAATCTATTCCCGCCAACAATTCCAACTGCGCAAACTTCCAGGACTGGTAAGCCTCTGCATAGTGCGTCCGGCCTATATACCTGCTCGCCGCCCAATCATAGAACGGACTACTCTTATATGTCGAATCGTCGTAATAGTCGCGCTCGACGTAATTGAAGTGGTAATTGAAATGAAAGACACCATTGTCATTCTGATATGTCAATCCCGCGCCGAGTTGGACGTTGTCGTTGTCCACCGTGTAGTCCTTCTCATCGGTAAATGCCGCACCATCAAGGTCCGTTTCATATTTACTATATGTTCCCGAAGCATTTAGTTGCAGTTTCGGAGATAGCGAAATTCCCAGGCGTGCATGAACGGCATGCTGGTCGAATCCATCCTTATCGAAACCTGCGTTTCCACTTGGATCATACGCCGATGAGAAGCCTTTCGAGCTCAAGTGCGTGTATCCAGTAGAGTAACTTATCGCCTTTGCCTTCCCACTGATGGCAGCTTGCTGCTTGAATGTGCTGTAGCTTCCTCCCGCGAGACCGCCGAATACTTGTGGCTTCGAGGTCTGCGGCTTCTTCATTATGATATTGATCACTCCGCTGACTGCATCCGAGCCATATAGCGTAGATTGGCCGCCTTTGAGGATCTCGATCCGCTCCACCTGGTCGATCGTGATAAAGCTGAGATCGAAATAATTGTTGTTGACTGATGGATCGTTGACAGGGATACCATCAACCAATACCAAAACATTTCCCGCCGAGGCTCCACGAATGCTTGCCGTTAGATTAGTGCCGAGGTTGTTGTTGGCGCCGAGGATCGTGGTTCCTGCTACCGTGTTCAATAATTCGCCCAGCGTCTTTCCACTGCTTTTGTCCAATTGTTCGCGATTGATCACGGTAATGACCTTTCCCGTCTCGCTTTGTTTCTTCGGATACTTGTTGGAAGTGAGCACTACTTCATCGAGTAACCTGCCCGTTGAATCCTGCGCATGTAGTCGACTGCTGAATAGAACAGCAGCCACAATAAAAATTCTCTTTTTCATGATAGAAAAATTTTCAGTGACTGCTTCCGGTAATAAAAACTAAGAAATGAAGTGATCCCAATTATTCGCTAAGCTGGGTTGCCCCCATTTCATGCCTTTCACCCGAAAGCTGAATGTTGTTTGCTTGAAGTGGCAGGTCTTCTGGCTTAGCCTGTTGTTGACACCTTCCCGTTGATGTACTAGATCAACAGTGGTCTGCAGTTCAACACGTGAATGATCTTCAATCATTCACCGGCCTTACAGCTACGGGGATAGCACCGGATTTACACCGGGTTTCCCTTTTAACCCCGCCAGTTGCGGGGACCAAATCGATGCAAATGTAGGGGTTTCACGCAAAGGCGCGAAGGCGCAGAGGAAAGGTTTCTCGCAAAGACGCAAAGATTCGCAAAGCCGCGAAGGGCCTCCCCTCGACGGCGTCATTGCGAGGGACCAATAGTGAATTTCAATCGCAGTGAAAGTTCCAAGGTCCCGAAGCAATCCCGTTGATTGCTTATGCTAGTAGGGGATTGCTTCGGCCGGAAATGTCGTGTAGGACGGGGGTGAATTACGGCCTCACAATGACGTGGTCGAGGGGAGGTCCTTCGCGACTTTGCGTGAAACCAAGCTTTGGTTATAATGTAGCCTTCTTTGAATGAGCCAACCACTGCCATGAGATACCCGCGTAGTAGTTACGTCTCGGCGCCGCATTGTAGAATCGGTTGGCAGCAGCATTGATATCGTTACCTAAACTATATACCTCATCGAGGAGATTGTCTGCCCCTGCATAAAGATTGATCCTGTACTTGCTTTTCAAAGTCGTCTTCCATCCCAGGCGTGCGCCCAATACCTGGTAAGACTTCGCTGAAAATGTGTTTGCGTCATTTAGAAAAATTCTTGAGGCAGTATAATAGGTGCTGTTGACATAAACACCATGTTGCAGATATATGTCGGCCATTGCTGAGAATGTATTGGCAGGTACACTCGGGACTTCCTTTCCTGTAAAGTCACTGGTCCCTTTGATGAAGCTTCCATAACGGAAGTGATTGTATGTGTAGTCCGCCTGTAGTACGATGTTATCAATGAGTGCATTGCCTATCGGCGCAAAGGTGTAGTCACTATGTATTTCAAGACCTTTTTCCTTTACTTCTCCAGCGTTGGTGAAGAAATCCGCTCCACTAAGATCGCGGCGTTGCACCAATGCATCATGCAGGTTGAAGTAGAAGCCTGTTACTTCGAAGTTCAGGCGCTGCCTCTTCATGTTGTAGCGAACAGTGAGCTCATAGTTCGTTCCTTTCTCCGCCTCGAGGTCCGTGCTGATGTTTCCTGTGGAGGGCAATAGTTCCGCTACCGTAGGCGGCGAGAATCCCGTAGCCACTGTGGCTAAAACGGAAAGTTCCTGTCCTATCTTACGAAGCACAGATAGTCTTGGTGCGAGTTCGTTCTTATAGGTGCGTCGCTGGGCCGTGATCGGATAGACGCTCAGTCTCTTGAATTCGACCTTGCTCTTATTTACGCTGAGCCCGGCAGTGATGATCCAGTTTTCCCTGATCTCGATGTCTGCCTGGGTGAAGATGCAATACGTCGTATAGTTAACATCATCATTTGTCTGAAGTGTATCGGGATTACCATTTCTGTTCTTCGACACTTGTGTGTTGAAGTATCCTTGCTGAAATTCGCCACCGCCAACAAGGTTAAGTGTAGCAGAATTGATTTTGGTAGAATAGATGAAGCTGCTACGCCCCCCGAAGTGAGGTTCATTTCTTCTCTCGTAGTTCCTGATCGCCGCATTCTTGATTTGCGCGAAGGCGCCATATAATGATGTGTTATTCCTGAACGCAGAACTGAAATGATATTGATTGGCGAATCCTGCGACTATAGTCTTTTGAAAGATCGCCGCCTTTGCATTGACCGCACTTGGAAACCCTCCACCTGCCGGTCTCGATGCTTTTGGATTGGCCTCGAATTCGGTTAGCGTCAGTGCACCTGGCGTCTGGTAATACATATCGGTGTACAGCAATGAAGCCATGAGCTCCTGCTTCTCCGAGCTCTTTAATGAAGTTGTCCATGATACATTATCACGACGCATCGCCGTCTGTTCCCTGTAGCCATCACTTTCATTATGCGCATAGGTAAGATGATTTCTGTTGCCCGATTCTGTCTTTCCAAAACTTGCAGAAGCAAACACATTCTTCAATCCAAAACTCCCCGCCATATATTCTAAGCTTGCACCGGGTTGCCACTTGTCGAGATTATTCATCATGACCAATCCCCCCGTTCCTGCTCCATACAGACTGCCGGGAGGACCTTTGAAGATTTCGATAGTAGAAAAATTGTTATAGGCGAACTGGTTAAAGTAAGTATTGCCCCCTGGGTCTGTGATTGGAATGCCATTCCAATAGACTTTTACATTCCTTACACCGAAAGGAGACCTCAACGAACTTCCGCGGATGTTGATGCGGTAGCTTCCGGGTGAACGTTCTTCCATTCTGACACCCGCGACTGTATTGAACCCCGAAACGAGCGATGACTTATTGTTGCCGCTTGCATTGCTTAGCGTGATCACTTTCACGTTTGCTGTAGTTGAAGAAGGCTTGCGGTATTGTTCAAATGACCTGACGATAATCTCATCCATTGTCGTCGAACTATCGGTTGGCTGATCCTGCGAGAAACTAATAGAGGGAATGAAAAGAAGGAGGAGTAAGTAACGGAAGGTCGGTTTCATAGTTCAGGGTCAGTTAGTAAAGTAAAGGTAGAACGTTTTTTTGCTATCTTCATTGCATGACCCCAAAGAATAAATTAGGCTTGTTCGACCTTACAATGATCGTCATCAGCCTCGTTATCGGAATGGGGATATTCAGGAACCCGGCATCGGTCGCAGCCACCTCCGGCACCAGCACTGTTTTTTTTTTACTATGGGTTACGGGCGGAGTTATTGCCCTCTGTGGCGCCCTCACCTATGCCGAGATTGGCTTGCGGCTTCCGGCCATGGGCGGGTACTATAAGGTATTCGCAGAATGCTATCACCCGGCCGTTGGTTTTACAGTCAACTCGCTCATCCTCATCAGTAATGCTGCCTCGCTGGCCGTCGTAGCGTTGATCGGAGCCGACTATGTGAGCGACCTTTTATTCGGGAAACCGAGCGGCACATTGTTCAATACGAGCATTGCCATCATCGCGGTCGCCATTTTCTTTTTCGTCAACCTCCTTGGACTGAAGACGAGCAGTAGGACTCAAAACGTCCTCATTATTCTCAAAGTAGGCCTGATCATCCTGCTCATAGCGAGTGTCTTCAAAGGAGTGATAGTGGAACCACATGGTTATGAAACCGGGTCGCCGCTCTTTACACTTGCTGACAAGGACGCGATCTCACTCTTCCTTATCTCACTCATACCGGTCTGCTTCGCCTATGGTGGCTACCAGCAAACGATCAATTTCGGTGGCGAAGTCAGCAAGACGCGAATCATTCCGAAGGGCATCTTCATCGGCATCATCATCGTAGTGCTGCTGTACCTGCTCATCAACTATGCGTATACGGAAGTAATCGGCTACGATAAGATGAAGAACGCATCGGCCATTGGCGCCTTACTTTGCGAAGCCTGGTTTGGTAAAGCAGGTGCAAAAGTGTTCGACGCGCTCATGTTCATTTCCGTGTTGGCCTATGTGAATATTCTCCTGATGAGTAATCCCCGCGTGATGTTTGCCATGAGCAAAGACAAGGTATTCCCTTCCATATTCTCCTACAGGCATCCGAAGACCGAGGCGCTCGTAGCGGGACTGGCAACTTTCTCCCTGATCGCCATAATCGTTACTTTCTTTGGTAAGGGCGTCGACAATATTCTAAACTTTACCATGTTTCTCGATAGCATCGGCATGAGTACTTCTGCAGCCACGCTCTTCATACTTAGGAAGAGGAAACAAAACGAGGAGTTGGTCACCGGCAACTGGAATAAGTTTACGCCAATACTCGCGTCATTTTTCGTGTTCAGTTATTTCATGATCGCGGTAGGAGTCGTGATAAAGGATGTCCAGGCCGCACTAATCGGAACTGGGCTATTGTTATTTTTCTTGTTGTTGTATTACCTGTTTTATTTCAGGAAAAAAGACTGAGATGGATCTATCATACATTCTAAACGAGCTGGGTGAGGATCGGGAAAACTATTTCAACGCGATTGCACCACCCATCGTGCAGACGAGCAACTTCGCATTCCGCACAGTTGATGACCTCCGCAAGGCATTCGAGGATGAGATGGGTGATTATCTATACAGCAGAGGCCTCAACCCTACGGTCGATATTCTCAGGAAAAAACTCGCCGCGCTCGACGGCGCCGAGGATTGCCTCGTTTTCAATAGCGGTGCAGCTGCCATTTTCGCCGGAGTATTCGCCAATGTAAAGAGCGGCGACCATATAATATCGGTACGTGCGCCATATTCGTGGGCACAGAACATGTTTGACGTCATCCTTCCACGTTTTGGCGTTAGCACTACCTACATCGATGGCACCAGGATCGAGAACTGGTCCTCCGCAACTAGAGATAACACCGCCATGTATTATCTCGAAAGCCCGAATAGCTGGGACTTCGCGCTTCAGGACCTAAGGGCAGTAGCAGCATTGGCAAAGGAGAAAGGTATCCTCACGATGATTGACAACAGCTACTGTACTCCGCTATACCAACGCCCGATCGAAATGGGAATCGATCTAAGCATGCAGACCGCCACAAAATATATAGGAGGGCATAGCGATACGCTCGGCGGTGTATTATGCGGGACTGGAGAAATGATAAAGAAGATATTTAGGAGTGAGTTTCTCAATATTGGCAGCGGCATCCAGCCGTTTAATGCCTGGCTCCTGATCAGGGGATTGCGTACGTTGCCTGCACGACTTGACCGGGTCACCCGATCGACGTCTGAAGTAGTGGCCTTCCTGAAAAAACATCCCAAGGTCGAAACGGTAATCTTTCCTTTCGATGACAGCTTCCCACAAGTTGCGCTTGCCAAACAACAGATGACCGGAGCGTGCGGCCTGTTTACCCTCGTGTTGAACGCGAAAAAAATGGATGAGATCACCCGGTTCTGTGAGAGCCTTCAGCATATCATGATGGCCGTTAGCTGGGGTGGTCATGAGAGCCTTGTGATACCCAAGTGCTCAGGCATACCCCTTGCTGATTTTGATCCTTCAAACAGGGAGCATAGATACGTGCGGGTCTATGTTGGACTTGAAGATCCGGCCTACCTCATCGCCGATCTTGACCAGGCTCTCGGCAAAATGGCGTGAAGTTGCAGGAGCTTTCAGAGTTTAACGTTTAAGGGTTTAACGTTTAACGTTCTGATTTCAGACCATGCCATTGAGACCTGAAGTGCTCCAGAAATCATTATGCCCGATTACACATCACAAGTGCGATCGTAAGAACGTTAAACGTTAAACCCTTAAACGTTAAACACCGTAAGGCTCCGCCTGTGCTTGAAACTTCAAAAAATAACTTCTCCGGTGCGGTTTTCATTTATTTTTGTCACATGAGATTCCGGCTTTTACCTCTTGTATTTGTATTGTTGATATTCACTTCTTCATTTTCCCAACCCGTCACCGATAAATGGGATCTGCAACGTGCAGTAGAATATGCTTTGAAGAATAACATTTCTGTGCGACAAGCCGATCTGCAGACGAGATTTTCAGCACTCGTACTGCAACAGAATAAGGCCGGTCAATTTCCAAGCCTGAACTTCAATGGGAGCGCCGGCTATCGTCTCGGCCGCTCAGAAAATCCCACCACGGGTGTGCTTGAAGACAATAATTTCTTCAACCTGGGAATGCAGCTGCAATCGCAGGTAACACTATTCAACTGGTTTGCAATTAAGAATACCATCGCAGCGAGCCGTCTTTCCTGGGAGGCCGATAAGCAGCAGGTAGCGAAGGCGCAGAATGATATCGCTCTCAATGTGGCGGTCGCATACCTTCAGATCCTGCTCAGCCGGGAGCAGGTAAACCTGGCGAGAGTGCAGGTGGATCAATCCAGCGAGCAGCTAAGGATCACCCGTAAAAGAGTTGATGCAGGCTCACTCCCTGAATTAAATGCGGCGGAACTCGAGGCGCAACTCGCGAGGGATAGCGCCATGTTTGTCACGGCAGAGGGTTCGGTGCAACAATTCATTTTACAAATGAAAGCATTACTTAACCTTGACGCTGCCGTTCCTTTCGATGTCGTCGTTCCCCCGGTGGGAATGATCCCTGTAGAGCCATTGGCGGAATTGCAACCCGATGCAGTGTATGCGTCGGCGATTGCCAATCTTCCGCAACAGAAAGTGAACGAGCTACGGTTGCAGTCAGCAGAGAAATCCGTAGCGGCTGCGAAGGCATTCATGTATCCTTCGATTTCCGCATTCGGTAGTCTTTCTACAAGTGCTATATCATTCCAGAAGAGACCCATATATGAACAGGTCATTGCGGGGTATACAACAAATGCAGGTTTACGCGCTAATGTAGGTGGTACATTCTACCCCATTGAAATACCAGATATTCAGAGCGGCACCACGGTCGTTGATTATTTCCGTCCTGGTCGGATAACGAAACAATTCAGCAACAACTTCGGTCAGTCAGTAGGGATCGGACTAAGCGTACCGATCTTCAATGGAAGGCAGGCAAGGTCGGGTTGGGATCGATCAAAGCTTGTAGTGAAACAGTGGGAGCTCACAGCCGAACTGGATAACATGACGCTAAAGCAGGACATTTATAGGGCATATACGGATGCTACTACTGCTTTGCAGAAATATAACGCGAATAGGAAGACCGTCGAGGCATCACAGAAAGCATACAATTTCGCGCAGAAGAGATATGAGCTGGCTTTGTTGTCGACATTTGAATTGGTGACGAGCCAAAACAACCTGCAACGCGCGAGGATTGACATGCTTTATGCGCAATACGATTACGTGTTTAAGATCAAGCTGCTCGAGTTTTATAAAGGGCAGGGATTAAAATTATAAACATACTACCATCATGAAGAAGAAGAAGCGGGTTAGATTGATTTTAATAATGTTCGTGATCTTGATCGCTGTTGTAGTTGTCATGAAGATGGCTGCTAGCGGTGATAAAAGCACGAAGGTCACCAGCGAGAAAGCGACTCGTCGCACAATCATAGAGACCGTCACCGCTAGCGGAAACATCTATCCGGAAGTTGAGGTGAAGATCAGCCCCGATATCTCCGGCGAGATCACAGAACTCAATGTGGAAGAAGGGGACAGTGTAAGGAAGGGGCAGGTGCTGGCGAGAGTGTTTGCCGACATCTATGCATTGCAACGCGACGAGGCAGCATCGCAGGTCAACAGGTCGCAGGCTACAGTGGCCAATAGCAATGCTGCGCTCGAGGCACTCAAGGCTTCGCTTGATATGGCGAGGCAGTCATACGACAGGAACCAGTCTTTATATGACCAGAAAATCATTTCCAAATCCGAGTTGGAGCAGTTTGAGACCACTTTCAGATCGGCACAGGCAAACTACAATGCCGCGAGGGAGAACATTCGCAGTCTGCAGGCGGGCGTGCAGTCGTCGCAGACTGGGTTGACGAAAGCGAACAAGGATTTGAGTCGTACTACTCTCACAGCGCCGATGGATGGGGTGATCTCTTCGTTGAAAATTAAAAAAGGTGAGCGCGTAGCAGGTAATAGTTTTAATGTCGGAACGGAAATGATGACGGTGGCAGACATGAGCCTATTAGAGGTGAGGGTATTGGTTGGGGAGAATGATATTATCAAGGTAAACCTTGGCGATTCTGCAGATATAAAAGTGGATGCATACAATAACAGGAAGTTCAAAGGCATCGTCACAGAGATTGCGAGCAGTACGAAATCATCGGCTGCTTCTGGACTTGCATCTAATGACGTAACCAACTACGAAGTCCGCATACGGCTCGACCGTGCGTCGTACCAGGACCTTGCCGATCCCGCGCGGCCGAAGAAGTTTCCATTCCGCCCGGGGATGAATGCAAGTGCGGACATCAAAACCAAACGTAAGGACAATGTATTGTCGGTTCCAATAACATCTGTCAATGCGAGAGTGAAGGGAAGCGACAAGAGCATGGCAGATAAGAAGAAAGAAGACCAGGAGAAAAAGGCAGATGAGGCTAATCCGATGGATGTCGAGACATCAAGCGGCGATGATCTCGAAGAGGTGGTTTATATACTGCAGAAAGATGGGACAGTGAAAAAAGCAGTGGTTGTCTCGGGCATCCAGGACATCAATTATATAGAGATCGCTGGTGGCCTGCAGGGAGGGGAGGAGGTGATCACGGGTCCCTACGAGGCGATCAGCCAGAAATTGAAAGAAGGAATGAAGGTGAAGGTGGTGTCGAAAGATGAACTGTTTAAAAAGTAATTTTTCAAATTGGAATCGGGAATCGGGAATTAGTAATTGGCGGCGCTTGCGTTACTGATTACCAATTCCCGATTCCCGATTCCTGAAACTGAAACATATGGATTTCGGGATCATAGGAAGCGGCAGCTGGGCAACCGCTCTTGCCAAGATACTTACTGACAAGAATCACGGTCTCAATTGGTGGATTCGCAATGAGGATACGATCAGGCATATCAATGAACGCCATCACAATCCCCACTATTTATCATCAGTAGATTTCAACACGGCTTTGCTCAACATGTCTTCAGACATGGGCAAAGTTTTTCAGGCGTCCGATGTCGTTGTGATTGGAATTCCCTCGGCTTTTATAGAAAGCGGCGTCGAACATCTTCGTCCCCAGGATTGGAAGGACAAGAAGGTACTATCGGCGGTTAAAGGAGTGTTGCCTGGAAGGGACGTGCTGCTCAATGAATATTTGAAGCAACAGTTTGAAGTGCCACTCGAAAATTATTTTGCCGTCCTGGGTCCGTGCCACGCAGAGGAGGTAGCTGCGGAAAAGCTATCCTATCTAACCTTCTCCGGGATTGATGTAACCACGGCTTCAACTATTGCGTCTCATTTCCATAACGACTATGTGAACACGATCGTGAACCCGGACATAATGGGTGTTCAATATGCAGCGGTATTGAAGAATATTTATGCATTGGGTGCAGGGATAGCCCATGGCCTGGATTATGGAGATAATTTCCTTAGCGTGTATATCGCGAATGCCGCTGATGAGATGGCTGGGTTTCTGAGGAGTTCAGGCGCAGCGCATATCGTCGTGGGCGAACATGAAGGAGAGGAGGATCCTATCACTCATCGAAAATCCCCCAATTATGCGGCATCCGTATACCTGGGAGATTTGTTGGTTACCTGTTATTCGCTATATAGCCGAAACAGGACGTTTGGGAATATGATTGGCAAAGGCTATTCCGTTAAAGCAGCACAACTTGAACTAAACATGGTGGCGGAAGGATACAATGCCGCCAAATGCATACATAATATCAACCATAAGGTCAAATCCTCCATGCCAATTGCCGAGACCATTTATAAGATCTTATGGGAAAATGTTAAAGCGGCAAATGGGTTTAAACAGATAGAGGCGGTGTTGGTCTGAAAGTGGTTAGAGTTAGTAATCGGTAATTAGGAATCGGGAATCGGTTAGGTCAAACTCCCAATGATTCGTCGAATTTTGGCCCGATTTCCCAAATCCTGATTCCACGTGAGGTTAGATCATTTTAAACCGCAACAACATGCCTTTATCATACAATGGATTCGGTCCTGCAGCGATACTCATTATGATTGCCTGCGTGGCAATATCCGAAGCATATAAAAGGTATAAGCAGCGGCAGACTATAAAAAATGTGAAATAAGGAATTAAAAATATGGTACAGAGAAAGGCATTGACTCCGTAAGTCGCATTCTATTATCCTGAAGTTTTCCGATGTTAAACGACTCGCGATTTTCCTATTCCTTAATTTTCATTCCTTATTTCTTATTTTCCCTAAAAGGCTTAAGAAATAAACAAGTCCGCAGCAATTCCATCTGCAAATAGTTTGCCTTCCTTCGTCAATACTAGATGATCGTTTTCCATACGCAACAATCCTCTCTCGAGATGTACTCCCGCCCGTTTCATCCATTCTTCTTTCACTTCACTCTTCATATTGCTAAGATCAAGGCCTTCGGATGTCCTCAATGAGATCATGGTATGCTCATTGATTTTCTGAACCGGTGTAAGTTCTTCTTTTTCGAAAGGAACCCTGCCTTTTGCAATGGAATCGATATAGATCGTATTATTGGCAACGTTCCACTGACGGCTATTGCCATCAAATGAATGAGCAGAGGGTCCCAACCCCAGGTACGCCTTTCCTTGCCAATAGGAAGAGTTGTGACGGCTACGGAATCCAGGTTTGGCGAAGTTGGAAATCTCATAGTGCTCGTAGCCGGCATCTCCAAGCCATTGCATGAGTAACAGGAATTGTTCTGATTGCTTATCACTATTCACTTCCTCCACCTTTCCCATCTTTATCATCTTTTGCAGCGGGGTTTTTGGTTCTACTGTCAATGCATAGCAGGAGAGGTGCGGGATCCCCATAGAGATCGCTGTATCTACATTCTTTTTCCATTTCTCATTGGAGAGGAGGGGATGACCGTAGATCAGGTCCATGGTGATGTTTGAAAAAATATTTACGGCCAGCTCAAGGCTCCTGATCGCCTGGCCTGCAGAATGCGCCCTGTTCATCCATCGCAGGTCCTCCTCGAAGAAGCTCTGTACACCGATGCTAAGCCGGTTAACGCCGATGTCCTGCCAACCTTTCAATCGCTCTTCGGTAATATCATCTGGATTCGTCTCCAGGGTAATCTCTGCATCCGCCACAACGGTATGGATCGATCTAATTTTCTTTAGAATAGACCTTAATTCTTCCGATTCAAGTAGAGAGGGTGTGCCACCACCCAGGTAAATCGTCTCTAATGCCTCGCCTCGTAAATAATCCTTTCGAAGGTCCGCCTCCCCCAATAAAGCAGCAACCATTTCGTTTTTAAGTCGCAATGATGTGGTAAAGTGAAAATTGCAATAGTGGCATGCCTGTTTGCAAAAGGGTATATGTAGGTAAATGCCAGCCAAGTGATTTGTGATTTAATGAATATTTTTATAGTAAACTAGCTTCCGTCCCGGTGATTGTCCAAATGCGAAAATTGAGACTGCAAATATCGGTTGTTGTACTTGTCCTGCTGCATATTCATGCAACTGCGCAACCCGAGTATGTTCTCAGTACTCGAAGTCCCGATAAGGATTCCACGTTTCTCGTCAATACGCTGGGAATACCGGCATCATTCACCGATAGGTCCGCCTGCGTTGAATATTTGAATAAGCTCCCGGGGCTTCTCCAGGCCAGGGGTTATGTCACCGCTTCGCTCGATACCATTCATTATGATTCTGCCTCGGCGAAAGTGGTGCTGTATGTAGGGGACAAGTATCACTGGACGGGGATTGATGCCCGGCAGATTGACGGTGATCTATTGCAGGCAGTCGGTTGGAGAGATAGGATGTTTCAAAACCGGCCGATGGACTTTCTCCAGGTGCAAGTGTGGCAAGACCGAATCCTCAATTATCTCGAGAATAATGGTCATCCCTTCGCAAGAGTTTATCTCGATAGCTTCCAACTAGCCGAGGAGAAAGTATCGGCTCAGCTTAAAGTCAATAAAGGTCCCCTTTACAGAATCGATAGCATCCGCATTCATGGAACCGGGAAGATTTCAAATGAATATCTTCAGCGATACCTGGATATCCGCAACGGGAGCATATTCAGCAAGGAGAAACTACTTCGAATCAGCAGGCGCATGAAGGAGCTCGCCTACGTGGAAGAGGAGCATCCCGCGAAGCTCGTTTGGCTTGGATCGGGATCCATTTTGGAAATGTACCTGAAACAGAAAAGAAGCAGTCAGGTCAATGTACTCGTCGGATTTCTTCCCAATAACGACCAGCTTTCATCGAAGAAACTCCTTATTACTGGCGAAGCGAATATCAATCTTAAGAATGCACTCGGGGCGGGAGAGACGATCGGGCTCAACTGGCAACAACTCCAGGTCAAGTCGCCGAGGCTGAACATTATTTACCAGCATCCTTATCTTTTCAATTCGCCTGTGGGCCTCGACTTCGCTTTTGATATGTTTAGGAAGGACAGTACTTTTCTCAATGTGAACCTGCAACTCGGTGCGCATTACATCCTGGATGTTCACCAGTCGGGGAAACTATTCATCCAAAGATTTCAAACGATAGTGAATGGAGTCAATACGCCGTTTATTCTTCAGAACAGGCAGCTTCCGGATGAAGCAGATGTGAGTTCATTCAATCTGGGGCTGGACTATGAGTTCAATAATACCAATTACAGGCTCAACCCAACAAGCGGGAATGAAATGCGCGTTATCACATCGGCGGGCACTAAGAAGATCAAAAGAAATAGCCAGGTACTTGAATTGAAAGATCCGGGTGATCCATCGTATGATTTCAGCAAGCTTTATGATACGGTGAAACTAAAAACCTATCAATTTAGAGCCAGGGTTACGGCCGCGAAGTATTTTCCCATTGGGCAACAGAACAAAAGCACCCTGAAGACGGCCGTGAATGCGGGTTTCCTCCAAAGCGGAAATATCTTCAGGAATGAGCTGTTCCAGATAGGTGGATATAGGTCCTTGCGTGGTTTTGATGAAGAGAGTCAGTACCTGTCACAGTTTGCCATTGCCACAATTGAATACCGATTATTGATAGATCAGAATTCTTTCTTCTATGTGCTGGCCGACGGGGGATGGGGCCGGAACAATAGCCAAAACGCGAATGTCAATTATACTTATCTCGGTACGGGACTTGGACTCGCATTTGACGTGAAGGCGGGGATTTTTAATATAGCCTGGGCCGTCGGAAAGAGGAATGATACAGGATTCAACCTTCGTCAATCGAAATTACACGTCGGGTTTATCAGCTATTTTTAATTGACCCAATACCTTATTTTGTTATGGTAATCATTACGCTGCCCACTAATTTTGCCACATAATCTGCTTATTTGCGCCGCACAATCTTATCCCTAGTTATTGTTTTCATTCTCGCTGGTATTGCCTGTGCGCAGCCACCGCAAGATTCGATTGTCAACATCCCGGCGGACTCAACCGTACAGCAGCAGGATACCATTGCTGTTCCTGATACTAAAGTTCCTGCCGATGTACCATTGACGGATATCCCGGACGATTCGGTGTCCGTTCGTCCACGACCCTACTTCAACTGGGCATATACACCGGGCATGCCAATACTAATACAAGTACTACAGCGGCATCCCTATTTTGATTTCGCGAGCAAGGCCACAGGAGTTCCCGCGGGGTTGAAACAGTTCCAAGGAAAGGAAGCCTTGTTCTATGTATTGGTAGGATTGCTTCTTGCCTTTGCATCATTGCGCGAGGCATTCCCCAAATACCTAAGTGACTTGTTTCGCCTGCTATTCAGAACTACTCTGAAGCAAAAACAGATACGGGAACAGTTGATCCAGACACCGCTACCCTCGTTATTGCTGAACATCTTCTTCTTTATAACCGTGGGGATGTACATCAACATCATGCTCCAACATTTCGAGGCTGCCCCGATTGACAACTTCTGGCTAATGCACCTCTACTGCTCTCTGGGTCTTGCGGTCATCTATGTGGTAAAGTTCTTCACGTTGAAGTTCACAGGATGGTTATTCAATATTAAAGAGGCGGCCGAGACCTATATATTTGTCGTCTTCATTATTAATAAGGTGATCGGGATGTTTGTTTTGCCATTTCTCGTCCTGCTTTCCTTTATGCAAGGGACAGTCTTCCAGGTGGCAATGGTGCTTTCCTGGTGCGGAATTGGCGTTTTACTCATTTACCGGCTCTTATTAACATATGCATCAGTTCGTAATCAAGTCAAATTCAATCCTTTTCATTTCCTTTTATATCTTGGTGCGTTCGAGATCGCTCCCCTATTACTGATTTACAAGGCTTTACTTTTCTTTTTTCGGTAGAACTGCTTTACCTTTGCAGACAACTTTAGCCGAACCACAATGGTAAAAAACGGGGTCAAGGCAGAAACACCGCCAAAGAGCATGAAAAAAATCCTGATTACCCAACCGAGGCCTGAAAGCGAAAAGTCGCCTTACTTTGAGCTTTGTAAGAAATACAATGTGACCTTGGATTTTCAACCCTTTATCCGGCTAGAAGGGATCCCCTCCCGCGAGTTTCGCAAACAGAAAATAGAAATTCCACATTTTTCAGGTGTCGTTTTCACAAGTCGCAATGCGATCGACCATTTTTTCCGTACCTGTGAAGAAATGAAGATCAGCGTATCACAGGACACGAAGTACTTCTGCATCACCGAGGCCGTGGCCCTCTATCTTCAGAAATTCATTCTCTATCGCAAGCGCAAGGTCTTCTACGGCGCTGATGGGACCAATAAAAGCATGTTCGACGTCATCAACAAGCATAAGGGTAATGAGAAATTCCTGTATGTCTGTTCAGAGAACCAGCAAGACAATGAGATCGTAACCTGGTTGAAGACGAATGGTTGCGAGTACGCGCTCGCTTTCATGTATCGCACACAGAGCAACGACGTAAAAGAATTGCTCACGAAGACCGAATACGATGTGATCTGCTTCTTTACACCCAGCGGTGTAAGAAGTCTCTTCGATAACCTGCCGAAGTACAAACAGAATGGGACCGTCATTGGCGCATTTGGGAGTAACACGTCGAAGGCCGCTGAAGACGCTGGTCTAAAACTGGAGATCAAAGCTCCACTGCCACAAGCTCCCAGTATGGTAGCTGCCCTCGAGCAGTTTCTCTCCGGTAAGAAAAAATAATCGATCTATTTATCATCAATTTTATCG
Source organism: Chitinophagaceae bacterium (assembly GCA_014379965.1). Classification (GTDB taxonomy): domain Bacteria; phylum Bacteroidota; class Bacteroidia; order Chitinophagales; family Chitinophagaceae; genus VBAT01. The sequence continues at coordinate 33,176 of JACMKU010000099.1, read as the reverse complement.
GCCGATTTCCCGGCCCTGGTTTTGTGTTGTTACCGGATTAAGCCAACTTCGGTTTCTATGCACAAACACAGCAATCATCTCGCAAGCGAATCGAGTCCATATCTTCTACAACATGCACACAATCCAGTAGACTGGTTTCCGTGGGGTCCGGAAGCATTGAATCGCGCAAAGGACGAAGACAAACCGATCCTTGTTAGTATTGGATACGCAGCCTGCCATTGGTGTCATGTGATGGAGAGAGAGAGTTTCGAGAATGAAGAAACGGCGAAGCTTATGAATGACTCCTTCATCAACATCAAGATAGACCGGGAAGAGCGTCCCGACCTCGATCATATTTATATGGATGCCGTACAGGCAATGACTGGGAGTGGTGGCTGGCCATTGAATGCATTTCTCACACCTGAAGGCAAGCCTTTTTTTGGGGGCACGTACTTCCCACCGGTACCCGCACACAATCGAATGTCCTGGCCACAGGTATTGAAACTAGTACGTCAAGCCTTCGACGAGAAAAGAAATGAGGTGGATGCACAGGCGGAGAATCTTACTGACCATCTTCGATCGGGCGCGTTCGGATTGGCCCAAGTCTCGGATAGACATCAGCTGTTCAATATGGGGAAGCTAGATGAAGCGTTTCGGAATATCATGAATGCTGCAGATAGCGAATGGGGAGGATTTGGGAAGGCGCCGAAGTTTCCGCAGACGTTTACGATACAGTTTTTGTTTAGATATCATTTTGTAAAGAGGGGAGTGGAGGAACAGAAACAGGAACAGAAAGAGGAACAGGCCGCGCCCGCCGGAGCGGAGCGAAGGCAGGAACAGGAACAGGAACAGAGCGAGAAACAGAGCGAGGGCGAGGAAGCACTCCGACAAGGGCTGCTTAGTCTTGATAAGATGATTCACGGGGGGATATACGACCAGGTGGGAGGAGGGTTTGCAAGGTACTCAACGGATACAGAATGGCTGGCACCTCATTTTGAGAAGATGCTTTATGATAATGCTTTACTCGTGTCAACGATCAGTGAGGCATATCAGATTACAAAGAAGCGGGAGTACCGAGATATAATTGAAGAGACAGTCGGATTCGTGAAGCGTGAGCTGAGTCATCCCGAGGGTGGGTTTTATTCGGCGTTGGATGCGGATAGTGAAGGAGAGGAAGGGAAGTTCTATACCTGGACCAAGGCCGAAGTTGATCGTTTGCTGGAAGAGGATGCGAAGCTATTCGGCGAATACTATGATATCTCTGAGGCTGGGAATTGGGAAGAGCCACATACGATCGGAGAGGGGAAGAATATCCTCCGCGTGCTGCTGTCTCTGGAAGAATTTGCTCGAGAGCGGCAACTAGATGTCGAGACACTGCGATCATTGATTGGGCGCGGAAAAAAAAATTTGCTAAAGGGAAGGGGGGGTCGGGTGAGGCCACTCTTAGACGATAAGATACTGCTCGGCTGGAATGCGATGATGAATTCGGCCTTAAGCAAGGCTTTCATGGCGACGGGAGTAGGGGAGTATAAGGAGATGGCAATGGTGAATATGAAATTCCTGCTGGCGAAGTTTGAGAATGATGAGTCTGGAGACCTGTTTCATACCTGGAAGGAAGAGAGGGCTAAGTACCCGGCATTTCTGGATGATTATGCATTGATAATCAAGGCGTTGATCGATTTGCAGGAGATTACTGGGAGTAAGGAGTGGCTCTTGAAAGCGAGGGATTTAACGGAGCGGGTAATTGAAAGGTTTAGCGAGGAAGAAACTCCGTTCTTTTATTATACAAATGTTGGCCAGGAGGATGTGATTGTGCGGAAAAGAGAGATCTATGATGGTGCGGTGCCTTCGGGCAATTCGGTCATGGCCACCAATCTTCATCATCTCGGACTACTTTTCGATCGATTCGAGTGGCGGGATAGGGCGAAGGAAATGCTGGATGCTATAGGCCTGGTAGCGACGAAGTACCCCACCTCGTTTGGAATATGGGCATGCCTGTTGCAGGAGGTCATTACCGGCACCTCAGAAATTGCAATTATCGGAAAATCCAATGAACGTTTACGGCGGGAGTTATATGCAGAATTTTTGCCATATCGGGTATTATTGACGTCGAACAATACGGATAAAAACTTCCCGTTATTAAGTGGAAAGGTGGAGGATGAAAACGCGTTGATTTATTTATGTAAAGACTATGTCTGTCAACAACCTGTTGACACAATTGAACGTTTTATGTCGCTGATAAACAGGGGTAAAATGGTCAATTAATTATCTGTTAATACAATAAAACGAACTCAAATAGCGTTAGATTTTTTACTTAGTAAAACCCGATTTGTTTGTAAAAAATAAAATAGTAACGTTGTGCTGACGAACAAACCAAATAATTATATTTGCCCAATACCCTCTAAGTGTATGAATAAACTGAAAAACCCCAACTACTCCCTGCTCGCAGCTGTTTGCATAGTGATGCTTTCAAGTTGTGGAATACTGGGAAAAAAAGACAAAGGCGGCTCCCTGCCCAACGATGGTCAGGTGCACGGAATTTCTCCGGGTAATCGCTATTCCCTCCCGAAACCTCCGGGAATGGTGTACATACCCCAGGGAACGTTCCATATGGGACCTTCTGATGAGGATCCTGCATACGCCTTCAGTGCCCGTAACCGGTCCGTATCTATCAGTGGCTTCTGGATGGACGCAACTGAGATCACAAACAATGAATACCGTCAATTCGTATTCTGGGTTCGTGACTCTGTGGCTGCCCGCAAGCTTGGCTATGTAAAAGCCGGTGCTGATGGAAACGAGTACGTGGATAGGGTTAAAATGAAAACCCTCAAGTGGGATGATCCGAAGACAGTAGAAGCCCTCGGCAATACTGATCTTATCTTATCTCCAGAAGACAGGATTTTTGGTAAGAAAGAAATCGATCCTACCAAGCTGATCTATCACTCTGAAGTTTTCGATCTAAGGGAAGCGGCTAAGAGAGAAAATGCCGGCAAACCCCGTTCTAAGTTTATCCTGAGAAAAGACGTTCCTATTTATCCCGATACACTCGTTTGGATCCGTGATTTTGCGTATTCGTACAATGAACCAATGACCAAGCGTTACTTTTCCCACCCAGCCTTCGGTAACTACCCTGTAGTGGGTGTTAACTGGAAACAGGCTACTGCTTTCGCCGAATGGAGAACGCACTTCCTGAATTCATGGCTTGATGGTAAGAAGAGAGTACAGGAATCAGACTTCCGCCTCCCAACTGAAGCTCAGTGGGAATATGCAGCCCGCGGTGGTCGTTCACAATCAATGTTCCCCTGGGGTAACTATTATCTCCGTAACAAGAAAGGTTGTTTGATGGCCAATTTCAAACCTGGTCGTGGTAACTATCCTGAAGACGGAGGTTTCTATACAGTACGTGCAGATGCTTACTGGCCTAATGACTTCGGTCTGTATTGCATGTCTGGTAACGTAGCGGAGTGGACCTCTTCTATCTACTACGAAGGCCGTACTAACTTCCAGCACGATATGAACCCAGATGTTCGCTGGAATGCAAAAGATGATGATCTCCCACTCATGAAGCGCAAAATAATTCGTGGCGGTAGCTGGAAAGACGTTGGCTATTACCTGCAAACAGGTACGAGTACATACGAGTACCAGGATTCAGCTAAGTCTTACGTCGGTTTCCGTAACGTAATCGACTTGCCCGCAGCCCCACAAAAAGGTCGTCGCAGAGGATAATTTTTTCGAGGTCTCTGCGACCTCTTTTTTTATAGCGTATTAACAATTTATTCCTAGTTACCGTCGTTTCTCTTAAAATTTAATAATCCAAAAACGAACCCATTATGCTGTTTTTTAAAACCTCTCGAGGTCAGGTAGTACTTAACTTCCTTTTTAGCTTCTTCGCCGCGGTAGTAATCTTCGCCGCGATGATGAAAATCCTTCACTGGAAAGGCGCTGATGAAGCGATTATGATCGGATTGATTTCCGAAGCTATTGTATTCCTCGTAATGGCATTCCTAGTACCCCCACCTGAAGAACCACATTGGCAGCGTTATTTCCCAAACATCAACGAACATCCTGATGTTGAGAAGCAACGTACCGGAAAATATGAAGTCACTCCTCTTGCCCTCGGCAATAGCGGTGGTAACCCAGCCCTTACCAAGTTGGAAGACATGCTGCGTGATGCTGACATCACTCCAGCTAATCTTGGTCGTCTCGGCGAAAACTTCAAGAAATTAGGTGGCACAGTAGATAAAATGGCCGACATCACTGATGTTGTTTCTGCTACTGGCGATTATACAACGAAGACTCGTGAAGCTGCTACAGCTTTAGGTACAATGAAAGACGCGTACCTGGGTGCTGCTGCAAGCATTCAACACTTCAACCAGGCTGCTGATGGAACTAAACAATTCCACGAGCAAGTTCAGGTATTGACGAAGAACCTGTCTTCACTCAACACTATTTATGAACTCGAACTGCAGGACACTAACAACCATTTGAAGGCGATGAATAAGTTCTACAGCAACCTGACACAAGCTTCTGAAGCAATGCAGGAAAGCGTAGGAGATGCTAAGAAAGCGCAAGAGCAAATTGCTTTGTTGGCTAACAACTTAGGCCGCCTGAATAATATCTATGGCAATATGTTGAGTGCCATGCAGGGTCGCAACTAATAACTAACATCGGAAAGGTTCGTTTATACTGATCCATATCCTGTGATTTTGATAGTCACAATACTAAAACATTAAACCACTAATCGTCATGTCTTTACCTCGCGAGCCCCGGCAAAAGATGATCAATATGATGTATCTCGTTCTGACCGCCCTACTGGCGCTGAACGTATCATCTGAGATTCTGAATGCCTTCAAAACGGTGAATAGAAGTTTAGAGACCACAAATTCTACCATCAATAAGTCAACGGACCAGATCATGGTTTCGCTTAAGGATAAGTTAACCGATCCTACGAAGGCTGCCAAGGCCCAGATCTGGTATCCAAAGGCAGAACAAGTACAAGGCTATAGCAAGACTATAGTAGCCCATATCCAGGCATTAAAGGAACGCATTCTGCGTGAAGCAGGTGGCGATCCTAATAAGCCTGACCAGAAGTTTAAAGAAGACAACATGGATATCGCCACCCGTATTATGGTGGAGAAAGGTGAAGGAAAGAAACTGTTCCAACTCCTGACTGAGTACAAGAAGAATGTACTTGGGATAGATCCTTCTATTGATTCAGCATTCGCGACCGTACTTCCTCTTAACCTGGAGATACCCCCAACAAAGAACAGGGCAGGTAAGACATGGGAAGGCGCTTACTTCCACATGATACCTACAGTAGCAGCTTTTACCATCCTCAGCAAATTTCAGAATGACATAAAGACGACTGAAAACACAGTTGTTCAATTCTGTCATAACAAAGTCGGTGAGGTTGTTGTCCGCTTCGACACTTATGCTGCAATCGTTGGTCAGAACTCTAACTACCTGATGCCAGGCCAGGAACTCGAGATAACAGCTGGTGTTGGTGCGTTCAGTAAGACTGCCCTTCCGCAGATCACCATTAATGGCCAATCTTACCCGATTGGTGCAGAAGGTACCGCTCTGGCGAAAATGCAGGGTGGTGGTGTTGGTAATCATACAGTTCCAGTAAGGATCTCTTATGTTGACCAGGACGGAAAGCAACAAATAATCGAAAAGAACGTTGAATATAAGGTCGGAATGGCGAATGCGTCAATCGCCCTTGACAAGATGAACGTTCTTTATATAGGAGTAGATAACCCCGTCTCAATTGCTGCCAGTGGTGGTGGTGATGACAAGATCCAGGCAAGTATCAGCAATGGTTCCCTGGTGAAAGTTGGAAGCGGAAAGTATGTTGCTCGTGTGAACAGCATTACCGATGATTGCAAGATCACCGTTTCTGTTGAAGGTAAAATTGCCGGTGTATCACAGTTCAGGGTAAGAACGATCCCAACTCCTGTTGCAACTGTGGGCGGTGTGGCTAGTAATGAGAACATGCCTGCCGGTCAGTTCAGAGCTCAGCAAGGTGTGGGTGCTTATATCAAGGATTTTCCATTCGAGTTAAAATATTCAGTGACGAGTTTCACATTAGTTACTGACAACGATGACGGCGATCTTGAAGAGGCTGCTTGTACAGGTAACACATGGAGTCCGAAGGCCGCAAATCTTGTCAGGAGTCTAAAAGCTGGAAGAACAGTATCAATCGAGAATATCCGTGCAGTTGGTCCCGATGGCCGTACGCAGAAATTGCCAGGACTGACTTATTATATTAAATAACAAACATGTCGAAAATGAAAAATTTTGTTGCAAAGAGTTGCCTGGTTGCAGTATGTGCCTTCCTGGTGATGGCAGATGCTGAAGCGCAGAGGACAGGGAGAAGGAGAGGGGCTACAACGCCACCCGCCAACACTCCCGCTGAGACACAGCAGCAAACTAACAATAATGCGCAGCCTTCCGGCTACAATCCTTACGGAAATATTCCGATCAGGGTTGATTCTTCCGGAGTAAGCGATACAACGGTTAGGAAGTCTTTGCGTAACGACAATGCTTTCGACAAAAGCAGTGTAAGTGCCCGTACTCCTTTGACCTATGAGCACCTTCGTGCTGACGACGCCCTTTTTGCCCAGAAGGTGTGGAGAGAGCTCGACCTCAGGGAGAAGATGAATCAGCCTTTCCGTTATGAAGCAGAAAGCGATAACGGTAGCCAGATGTTCATCAACATGCTTCTTAAAGCTGTGAACACCGGCCAGGTTACCGCATTTGCCGATGATAGGTTTTCGACTCCTATGACTTTACCTGAACTATCTCAGTTGACTGTGGGTGCAAATGACACCGTTCCAAGAACTGATATCAACGATCCGAGTAAGGTAATTGAGTATGTTGTAACACGAGCTAGTTTCGACGCCAAATCAGTCATCAAGATAAGAATGAAGGAAGAGTGGGTATTCGATCGCGAATCAAGCCGTATGTTTTGCAGGATTCTCGGAATCGCCCCTCTGAAAACATCATTTCATCCAAATGGCCAGGAAAAAGGTAGCTCAGTGATGTTCTGGGTGTATTACCCTGATCTCCGTCCTATCCTGACCAAGTACGAGGTTTATAACCCGAAGAATATGGGTCAAAGCCGGATGACGTGGGAGGAACTCTTTGAAAGCCGCATGTTTGCCAGCTATATCACCAAATCGACCCTCGACAACGCCGCTAACCGGACCATTCGTGGGGTGATCAAGGATCCGATCCTTGCGCTTATAGAAGGCGACAACATCAAAGACAAGATATTCAACTACGAACAAGACCTTTGGTCATACTAATAGCCTGTTCGACTTTCATATGATCTAATTGAAAATGCCCTCCAAAAGAGGGCATTTTTGTTTCACGCAGAGGCGCAACCTAGGACCACGTCATTGCGAGGGCCAATAGTGTCTTCAATCACCGTAATGCCGGAGGTCCCGAAGCAATCCCGTCGATTTCATATGCTGGGAGGGAGATTGCTTCGGCCGGGAAAAGTCACTTAGTTCGTGTATGACCTTCGGCCTCGCAATGACGTGGTCCCGGAGGGTAGGGGTGCGCCTCTGCGTGAAATCAAACCTCAAAACACCGCCCTGTTTTATTTCAAAAAAACTTTCAAAAAACGTAAAACTCCTATAGGAAAGTTGGATTATTGTTGTATTTTCGCCTTGGTTTTTCATAGGATATTGGATTTTAAAAACGGGGCTGGATTTCTATCCTGGCCCCATTTTTTTTGACTCTGTCATCCAGTTTTCCCTTCTTCCGGGTGGAAGTAGCTATAAACGGTCTTCGCCCTTGACTTTCCCACTACAATTGCGATTTCCTCCTCCGTTTTCTCCTTTACAACACGTACAGACCGGAATTCCTTCAGCAATTTGTCCACCGTGGATCTACCTATACCAGGGATATCCTCAAATTCATTCTTAAACGTGCCTTTGCTGCGTTTGTCGCGGTGAAAACTGATGCCGAAGCGATGGACTTCATTCCGGATGCGCCTGATTAATTTAAGGCTGTCGCTATTATAGGGCAGCTTGAGTGATTCCTGATCGTGGGCGAAGAAAATTTCTTCTTCATTCTTGGCCAGGCCGACAAGGGTTGTCCTTCCAGACACCTGAAGTTCTTCCATTGCCTCCATTGCTGCGCTTAGCTGCCCTTTACCGCCATCAATGATGACCAACTGGGGGAAAGGCTGGTTTTCTTCAAGCTGCCGTTTATAGCGTCTATACACCGCCTCCTTCATGGTGGCAAAATCATTGATGCCTTCGACGGTCTTCACATTAAACTTGCGATAATCTTTCTTACTCGGCTCCCCATATCTAAATGTGACCATCGCGGAGACTGGGTAGGCTCCCTGGAAGTTAGAGTTGTCGAAGCATTCTATCTGGGCCGGGAGCTCGGAAAGTTGCAGATCCTTCTGCAATTGTTCCAATAGCTTTACCTGGTCTACATTCCTTGATAGTTTCAATCTCTCTTTATTCCTGATCTCCTCGATGAAGTAGCCGGCGTTCTTCTCTGACAGGTCAAGTAATCTTTTCCTGTCCCCTCCCTTTGGAACAGTCACTACCACATCGGGTTCGGGGTATTCTATCTCTAATGGCACTACGATCTCAGTAGCGTCACTATTAAATGTATCCCTGAGTTGCGCGACGGAGAACAGCAATATCTCCTCTTGAGTTTCGTCAAGATGACTTTCTACCTTACTGGTTTGCGTCTGCACGATCGTACCGTTTCGTACCATGAGGTAGTTGACGAAAGCATTTTCCCGGTCCTTGATAATGGAAAACACGTCCATATCTCCCCCTTTCATATTGGCTACCACAGACCGCGCCTGGTAGTTTTCGAGATAGTCGATTTTCTTACGGGTGACTTCTGCTTTCTCAAACGCAAGGTCCGCTACCTGTGCTTTCATCTCTTCACGGTAATGCCGAATTATCGGTGCAAGATTGCCACGCAGAAGACTCTTTAAAAGTGAAATGTTTTCGGCGTAGTTCTCTTCGGACTGCCTTGCCTCACAAGGTCCTTTGCAATTTCCGAGATGAAACTCGAGACAGACCTTGAATTTATTCTTCGCGATATTGTTTTGCGTTAAGGGCAGGGTACATGTTCGCAACTGTATGGTATGCCTTATGAAGTTGAGGAGTTCTCTCACCTTCTTCACGGATGTAAATGGTCCCAGGTATTGAGAGCCATCGTCGATCTTGTTGCGGGTAAGGAATACCCGGGGAAAAGGCTCATTCTTTATTACGATATATGGATAGGTCTTATCGTCCTTGAGATTAATGTTGAAGATCGGCTGGAACTCCTTGATCAACGAGTTCTCGAGCAGGAATGCATCCTGTTCTGAGTTCACGATTGTGAATTCGATGCGGGCAATGCGATTGACCAGTTCGTGGGTTTTATAATTAGCGAGCGTCTTATTAAAATACGAAGCGACGCGTTTCTTGATATTCTTCGCCTTTCCTACATAGATCAACTCATTCGACGAGTTGTAATACTTATAGATTCCCGGTTGCTGCGGGATGGCAATCGCAATATGTTGAAATTCGTTTTGTGTCATTGCTCCTCTTCCTCGTTCCAAACCACCCGGTATAAAGAACTTTGCTCAGGCTGACCGGGATATTGACGGGTCGTCGCCACCTGGAAGCTTTTGTCAACCTGCCATAGCATTCTTTTTTGAACTGAACTGTCCTTGTTGCTGGAATTAAAGTTGATGATAATACTGGTGATCCTTCCGCCACCCTGCTGATCCGGCTGGATCAATATTTCCTGTCGTTGGATCTCCTCCGCATCTGGTTTCACTGGAAGATTAGTAATGGTGAGTCTGCCTATCATTTCGTCGAAGCCCTCTTCCTCCTTGAAACGTCCGTCAAACTCCTCGCTGGATATATCTGGCAGGCTTAGGAAATCGGCCGCCAATTGTCGAAACTGTTCACGCGAGTAGTAAACCGTATCAGTCCTCATACTATCGATGAAAGTTATCTTTCTTATCGAATAGAGAGAAGTATCGATCTGTGCCACCTGGCTCTGGATAAAATTGAGAGCAGATGTTCGTTTAGGCACAGCTTCTTTCTTCTTCTTAGATTGACAGGATATGACGACGAGCAAAAGGAAAGGAATGGCTAGGATCCAGGGTTTTTTCATTCGTTAAAATTAGGAAATGCGCCGTAAACGTGAGTGGTGAGTAGTGAGTAGTGAGTGGTGAATAGTGAGTGGCCCACCATAGGCGTACTTCTAGACATGTTCGAAACCTTATAGTCTTTACGATAATCACGAGCTACTCACAATTCACCATTCACTACTCACAAATGAACGCGAGATTATACAATAATTGTGAACGAAAAGTTTTTATTGATTGAGAGTAACTCCGATCTTCAGGCCGAAATCGAAGAGGTTTTCCCTTACAGGATACTTGTCCTGGAAGCTGGAGAGTACCTGGTAACGTACCTGCGGTCCTACCTGCCACTTGGTATTGTTGCGGGAGGTGTAGTTGATGAAGGTTTCGAAACTGGTGTTGACATTCATATGGCGTATCAACCAGGGCACTTTTGCATAATTCTTATAGTCAGTCGAGATCAGATAGGCCCTGTCGCTTAGTATGTAAGTTGGTTGCACAGTGCCGGCTACACCTACGCTAGTCTTGTTATTTCCAAACAATGTGACCTCAGCGCCTATTGGGGCTGATACTGAGAAATAGAAGTTCTTCAACCAGTCAGACTTGTACCCGTTATAGTTGCGATAGTACGTCCATGCTGTTACAGAATTATTTCCAGAACCTCCACTGAGATTGATAGTCGCCTGTTCTCCATTGTATACAAACGCCTTGATGTCGTAACGGTTGATATTAAACTGGAGGCCACCACGCAGCTTCACATTTCTTGAAATGGGATAGCGGGTGGAGAAACCAAGTTCAAGACCCATATCAGGCTTGTGTATTACAGCCTTGTTCACATCGGTGAGTGAGCTGAATGGGTAGGTGATTGGATCAGCGAACGGGGAAGAATTATTTTTATAAGACTTGTTAGCTGTTAGTTTCCGATAGCTCACAGTTGGAGCTATGTATAGCTGCCAAAGGATACGCTTGCGCACCTTCTGTGCCTTAAATGAATTAACTACACTTTCAATCGTGAGGGGATAGCTAACACTATTCTGTCTTGAGATCGCTGATGACTGCATTCCACCCGGAGCTTTGTCCCCGGCCTTGATCTCATTAGAGGTTAACAGGTTGAATCCTGGTTCAGGAGTTGAAACAAGATCCGTCGTTTGATTAGACGAAGCTTGTCTCTTCTGTATAGAAGACACTGCGGATCTTTCAACTACGATGGCTGGAGCCAATTCCTGTCCTGTGACAGCAGGGAGGGAAACCTGGCTTCCCGTTACTGCAGCAGAAAGTGTAGTCGAAGTGTTAGCTACATCCTGTTGCCTGTCTTTATTGAATTTGGTAAGTGATAATACGTTGTTGAGATCTGCAGAGGACGAGGCCGCTGTCGGTTGCTTGGGATTGACCGGCTGTAAAGGTACTACCGGTTTCGCAGCCTTGTTAGATGTAGAAGCAGTATTCTCTTTCTTGTTGAGGGGATAGCTGGACATGACCCATGTCACTGACACTCCGGTAAGTAATAACAGGGAGACAAGGCCGATGCCGTACCACCTCCGACGCGTGTGTAATGCGGAATTAATTCCTTTCCATACTTTATCGGATGGTATCATCCGGTATTGATCGGCGTTCCTTTTTACAAACTGCTCAAATTCCCTATTATTATAATTACTCTCCATAACCAGTCGCTGACAATTTAGGATACGAATAACTATCGCTGGCTAACTGCGACAAGCCAGTCTATATCTTGTTTTGGTTTTTGTAAGATCTTTTTTCTCAACAGTATATCTTCCAGCATCGCCTTTGCCCTAGTATATTGGCTTCGGCTCGTACTCTCCTCTATGTCGAGCATTCCAGCGATCTCGCGGTGACTGTACCCTTCGATGGCATACAGGTTGAGCACCGTTCGATAACCTATCGGCAAGATCCTAATACATTCTACCACCTGTTTGGCCTGAATAATGGCCGGTACACTATCTTCTCTCACCTGTACCCCTGTGGCATGAATGATATCTACACTTTCATTGAACTTCTTGTTTTTCTTGAGGATGTTGATGCATGTGTGAACCACGATCCGGCGAACCCAGCCTTCAAATGCGCCGCGGTTTTCGAATGTATGCATCTGTAAAAAGACCTTTATAAAGCCTTCCTGCAACATGTCTTCAGCATCCTCACGGTTGTGTGCATAACGGTAGCAAACTGCGAGCATCTTGGAACTGTAGCGATTGTACAATTCCCGTTGCGCGGGCGCTTCGTTATTCAAACAACCTTTTAAAATGGCTTCCTCGGTCATATTCCCTGTGGTTGCCTGTAATTTAGACATTTTTTCCATACAAATGCTGCACGGGATTGTAAAATTTCGGTAGGAGATCGAGGGGTTTTACGCCTATTTTTTACCCTTCAAACTATCTAACGGGTATTTTCCTTCCATAGTATCCATCACCGCGCCGGCCCAGCTGACCAACAGTTTCTTCTCGTCCGCAGACAGCACGGCGTCTTTGTGGGACCAGGTGTAGGAGTCTAGCGGCATCTCGCCTTCATCTACCATCTCGATCGTCTCCTCCATTTTGTGGTATTGGTACCGCAACGAACGATTGGTATACTCATCGAAGTTCAGATGCCTCTTTCCATTCTTCACATGTTTATCAAGCCACCAATCCACGGGCTGTATCCTGCTATACCAGGGATAACGAGTGTTGTTACTATGACAGTCGTTACAAGCCTTCTGAAGAATAGATTCAACGTCGCTGGGAATTGCATATGCCTTACCGATATAATTCGGCTGATCGCCTTCTGATTTATTTTTCCTGGGATGAAAGAATTGGATGACGACAAACACTAAGAGTAAAAAGAGAAAGAATTTCTTTAGCATGGAGAAAATTTGAAATTTCTAAACTATTTATCGATGAGTACTTCACCCGTCATTTCGGGTGGTATGGGCAATCCCATCATGGTGAGGATGGTGGGTGCAATATCGCCGAGCTTGCCCGGCCTCACTGTTCCTTTCCATTCACCGTCGATGATAAATAGTGGAACGGGATTGAGCGTGTGAGCCGTGTTCGGCGAGCCGTCCTGATTGATCATGTAGTCTGAATTGCCATGATCGGCCGTGAGGAAAATGGTATAACCATTCTGGAGGCCAGTAGTTACTATTCGCTCTACACATTTATCAACAGTCTCTGCCGCCTTAATTGCCGCGGGCCAGACACCGGTATGACCCACCATGTCTGTATTCGCATAATTTAGGCAGATGAAGTCAGCGGATTGCTTTTGCAATTCAGGCACTAGCGCATCTGTCAATTCATAAGCGCTCATCTCAGGCTGCATATCGTATGTCGCGACTTTAGGTGAAGGCACCATAATTCTTCTCTCTCCTTCGAAAGGAATCTCGCGACCGCCACTGAAGAAGAAGCTAACGTGTGGATATTTCTCAGTTTCCGCGATTCGGATCTGTTTCAACCCATGCTGCGCGAGTATCTCGCCAAGGGTATACCTGAGATCATCGTTTTGAAAGATCACATTTACATCTCTGTAGCTGTGATCATACTGCGTCATCGTCGTAAAATGAAGCCTAAGCTTGTGCATGCCAACGTCAGGAAGATCGATTTGCGAGAGAACCTGCGTAATTTCTCGACAACGGTCCGTACGAAAATTGAAGCACATCACTGCATCGCCATCCTTGATGGTTCCGAGCGGCTGCTGGCCTTCGTTAATCACGACAGTAGGTAAGATGAATTCGTCGGTGATGTTCTTGCGGTATGAGTTTTCGACTGCTGCAATAGCATCTGTTGCTTTTTCGCCGACGCCATTCACCATTGCATCATAGGCTAGTTTTATTCGTTCCCAACGTTTATCCCTATCCATGCCGTAATAGCGGCCGATAACTGTCGCAATCTTTCCAACAGTTTTATTAAGGTGGTCCTGCAATTCGATCAGGAATCCAAGACCGCTCTTTGGGTCGCAGTCGCGGCCATCGGTAAAGGCATGAATGTATACGTCTTTCAATCCCTCCGTATTACAGACATCAATGATCGCTTTCAAATGCTTGATATGGGAGTGAACACCACCATTGCTCACCAGTCCTATGAGATGGAGCGGTTTGTTGGTAGTTTTTGCGTACCGTAGCGAGGAAAGAAAGGTCTCGTTGGCTGCGAGTGAGCCGTCGCGTACGGCGACATTAATCCTCTGCAATTCCTGGTAGACAATGCGTCCTGCGCCGAGGTTTAAGTGGCCTACTTCAGAGTTGCCCATCTGCCCATCTGGCAGCCCCACCAATTCGCCACAGGTGATTAACGTGGTATTAGGATATCGGGTATAAAGTGAATTTGTAAATGGAACATTGGCGTTCCTTATAGCGTCTGAAGATGCAACTTTGCCGAGTCCCCAACCGTCCATTATTATTAGAATTACCTTTTTTAGGGCCATTTACTTAACAGGGGTTTGTGTTTTAGTAGAAATACACTCATTTTCAAGGGGCAATGCGGTGTAAATCTACATTCAAAAAAGGTATTTGCCTTCAGAAGATGCGAAAATGGCGGTTTTTAGTACTTTAGTGTTGTGTAGTTTGGTGTGGCATATTTTTAGATTAAATGACCTATGAAAAGCATTTGTGTATGAAAGCATTAATTTCTTCTTTACTGGTTGCCTCGATGGTTATGATGTCATCATTTACCCAGCCCGGCACTATCGATGATGTAATCGGAGCACTTCGTTCCGGTGACGCAACGAGTCTTTCCAGGTTCTTCGATGAGAACGTGGAGCTGACATTGCCAGTAAAAAGTGACAGCTATAGCAAAGCTCAGGCGCAGGTTATACTGAAGGATTTCTTCGGCAACAATGGCGTCAGGGGATTCGAATTGAAGCATAAGGGTGTGTCTCCCGGAGGCCACTATTGTATAGGTACCTTACAGACGAAATCCGGTGATTTCCGTGCGCACGTGTTCCTGAAATCAAAAGGCGGTAAGGAAGTGGTGAAGGAAATACGTTTTCAATCCATAGAGTGAGTTGTCAGTTGTCAGCGGTGAGTGTGTGCGAGCGAAGCAAGTGAATAGTGAATGGTGAGTAGTGAATGGTTTGTTTAAACTATTAAACCCTTAAACTTTTTAACTTTACATTCTTTTTAAATAGCAGAGGCCTCCAACAGGAGGCTTTTTTATTCGCCGTCCATAGGAAAGGGCCGAAGTGCTATTTTTGTTACATGAGTTTTGATAAACAATTGCAACACCTGGTACGCGAAGCATTGAATGAGGATACTGGTGACGGTGATCATTCTTCATTATCCTGCATTCCTCCCAATGTGCGGGGTAAAGCCGTACTCAAGATCAAGGAGGATGGCATACTCGCAGGCGTTGATATTGCCAGAAAGATATTTACCATGCGGGATGCCTCATGCGTATTCAGCGCATATAAGAAGGACGGCGACGCTATGGTGTTTGGTGAGAAGGCTTTCGAAGTAGAGACGTCCGTGCATGTCATCCTCCAATGCGAAAGACTCGTGTTGAATTGCATGCAACGAATGAGCGGGATTGCCACACTTACCCGTACCTACGTTGACAAGCTAAAGGATTTCAAGACTAATTTGCTCGACACGCGAAAGACAACACCCAATTTTCGCCTGCTTGAAAAAGAGGCGGTCCGTATTGGCGGAGGGACGAATCATCGGTTTGGCCTATACGATATGATCATGTTAAAGGATAATCATATTGATTTCTGCGGAAGCATCACCGAGGCGATTCGAAAAGCCGATGAATATGTGCAGGAGAAGAAGCCTGGACTTAAGATCGAAATCGAAGCCAGGTCAATTGCCGATGTTAAGGAAGTTGTCGTTTCGGGCAAGGGAAAGGTATTTCGTATCATGTTGGATAATTTCAAATCCGAAATGATTCGAGAGGCGCTCGACATCATCAAGGGCGAATTCGAGACCGAGGCAAGCGGTGGCATTAACCTGGAAAACATTGAGCAGTATGCTGGCACCGGTGTCGATTTTGTTAGTGTCGGCGCATTAATTCACCAGGCACGCAGTCTGGACCTTAGCCTGAAAGCCGTTAAGGAGTAACCAATCACTACAAGTATGGCGAAGAAGAATAAACCCGATAACCGAGGTTTCGTATATAGCACAGATCCTGATTTTTCGTTTCAGCAGGATGAAGCCAATACGGACACATTATTACCAGCGCAACAAAAGCTAAGAATCAAACTCGATACAAAACACCGTGCGGGTAAAGCCGTGACATTGATCGAGGGATTCGTAGGCAAAGATGAGGACCTGCAGGTCTTAGGAAAGCAATTGAAAAACTTTTGTGGTACGGGAGGCTCGGCAAAGGATGGTGAGATCATTATCCAGGGAGATCAACGAGATAAAGTCTTACAGTGGTTGATCAAGCACGAGTATAAGTTGACGAAAAAGATATAACATGGAGGCCTTTTTTTTCCTGTTTGCCTTACCGGTAACGCTCTTCTTTCTGACCTTAATGGTGGTTGGAGTCGTCTATCTTTTCCTAGGAATCTCCCGGATTGCGAGGGGAAGGAAGGAGGGAAGTGCCATCAAGACTTCCAGCGGATATAAATCGGTGTTGATTGCACTATTCGCGATTGGAATTATCTTTTTGGCGTGGTACCTAACCATTCAAATTATTTATACGTGACAGAGATAATCAATTCTCCATGGTTGGCAGCTGGCATCGGAGTATTATTATGTGCAGCGGGCGTGTATCATCTACACCGCAATGTATATGAGGAGGGGAGGACGTTGTTTGCACCTACGATGACGATCATAGCCGGTGTAGTACTCATTGCAATTGGGTCGGCGAAGTATTTCAATTTGTTCTAAAAGCAAGTCCGAAAGACCGAAAGTCCGGAAGACCACCCTAATACCTGACCAATCCTTCGAACCTTTAGAGAGCTAACTTATTTTTTGAAAGTCTTTCGGACTTCCCGACTTTCGGACTTCCGGACTTCTCTATTGTCCCTGAGCAAGGCTGTATGCTTTCTTGTCTCCCCATTTATTCAATAACTCCAACGAACAGATCTTGAAATTTCCGCTGAGGCTCACATAAAGCCCAATAATATCTTGTTGGTTCAGCGGCGAGTCATCGATGCTTTCGAAACGGGCATTGTATTGATTGACGAGATTCGTAAACACTGAACCTGTGGGCCACACCTGCGTTCCGCGATTACTGACATTGATCAGCTTGAATTTTACACCCCCATGTCGTAAACATTTCTGCGCAATGGCTTCAGGTTGTTCTGCGCTTTCGATGAACATATCGACACCGGCGATAGTCTCCTCCTCCATTTCTTTCGATATCAGCATCGGATTCTTCTCCAATTTGAAATGCGTTTGCGTCGCCGGCATGTTTGGCAACAACGGCTTTGCATTAATAGTCGGCGTCTTCCCGAAGTTTGATATGATAGCCTCTGCGAATTGTGTAGTGTTGGCGGCTGCTTTCGACTTATCACCGAAGTCACCCGTATGTGTTCCCTGTTCTAGTGTATAGAGCAACGCATTTTCAATCACAGCCGCATTCTGCATAAAACCAAGATGACGTAGCATGGCGAGACCACTTAATAATAATGCGGTTGGATTAGCAATATTCTTTCCCGCAATATCCGGTGCCGTGCCATGCACTGCCTCGAATATGCAAATGTGATCTCCAATGTTTGCCGAAGGCGCGAAGCCAAGTCCACCTACTAAACCCGCGCAGAGGTCAGACACTATATCGCCCTGTAAATTGGTGAGTACAACTACATCGAAGGTATCGGGCCTGGTGACCAACTTCATGCAGAGATCATCGACGATTACATCATCGGCCTTGAGGTCCGGATACTCTTTCGCCACCTCGTAGAAACAATCGAGGAAAAGGCCGTCTGTAATCTTCATGATATTTGCCTTATGACCACAGGTGATTCGTTTTGCGTTCTTCTTCTTCGCCATTTCAAACGCATACTTTATCACCTGTAGGCTACCCGGGCGCGTAATAAAACGGCGACTTAGCGCTACGTCATGCGTGAGCATGTGTTCGATTCCACCATAAGTGTCTTCTATATTCTCGCGAACTATTGTGATATCGATTGCAATGCCACCTTTACTAAATACAGTATCCACGCCATGCAATGTCTGGAATACGCGCTTATTGGCATAGGTATTCCAGGTCTTTCGCGCGGTTACATTCACACTCTTTACTCCTTTCCCTTTGGGGGTTTCCATGGGGCCTTTGAATAAAATACCCAGATTTTCGATAGTCGCCTGGGCCTCCGGTGTCATTCCATTTGAGAATCCTTTGTCGAAAACCCATTTCCCCATGTCTACGTAATCATACGATAGGGGTACTTTATTCGCTTGAAAAACATTGAGTACGGCTTCCATTATTTCCGGGCCGATGCCATCACCTTTTGCAACTGCAATCTTCATAATATGCTTAATGTTAATATAAGAGGCGTAAAATTAAAGAGGATTGGGCACATCATTCTTTTTCTTTATTTTTACGTAAACCACCCCATTATGAGTAGCATCATCTCCGAAGGAGTTCAGGTTAGTGTCGTTACTTTTTACCAGCCTGATTACAGCAATCCCCTGCAATCGGAGTTCATGTTTGCTTACCGGATCACTCTTGAAAATCATAATTCATTTCCCATTAAACTTCATCGCCGCAATTGGCAGATATTCGATAGCAATGGAACCCATCGTGAAGTAGAAGGTGAAGGAGTAGTAGGTGTTCAACCCGTATTGAAGCCAGGCGAAACTTATCAGTATGTGAGTGGTTGCAACCTTCGCACCGAAATGGGAAAGATGAAAGGCACCTACCAAATGGAAAATCTCAACAGCAAGCAAATGTTCGAAGTAGATATTCCAGCTTTCGAGATGATAGTGCCGATGAAGAATAATTAATTCAATAGGCAACAGGCAATAGGCAATAGGCAATAGGCAATAGGCAATAGGCAACAGGCAAGTTAAGGTTGATTGCGAACTAAAGCCCCACTAGCTACTCCCCACTCGCCACTCGCCACTACCCACTAGCTTCCATTCGCAGGTATCTTTCTCGTTCTCTCTCTCATCAGCCGAATCGCTTCCTCGCGACTCCCAAACATGTTATTGATGTTTACAAGATTGTCGGCAAGTTTGTCGTATCGCTTAGTCAACAAGAAGAAGAAAATGTGCAGGTAGTGAATACCATCGAATACGATGGCCTTATTCTGTGCAAACTCATCCTTTCGCTTCAAGAACTCGGCAGGCATTTCTGTATAATGCATTCCCGGCCTGAGGTGATGAATGATATGATATCCATCGTTCCAGCAAATCTTATTATAACCCGTATTGATACAGTTGATTGAACTGGTGTACAGGTTATCCGGTTGCGTGCCGTCTATAAATGAATGTTGAGTCCAATTGCCAAGCATCATCACCAGTCTCGCAAAAAGAAGGGGTACAATAAACACAAGTAGCGTTGCTTTCAAGTTAACAAAACACATAGCGATACAGAAGATGATATAGACGTATTCGCCAAATGTGAGACGCATGTAAAGTTTCTTTCTCTTCCTATTATACAGGTAAAGGATCGTGTTCTTCACTCCGACAAAAAGAAACTTGAAAAAATAGGCAAGGAAATCTTTCGCGCTATCGCGTTGGTACGGCATCGTAGTGCTGGTATCGTCCTCGGTGTTGTTTTCAATGTGATGCATGCCCATATGATGACTGAAATAGCCTTCGGGCGCATGTCCAAAAAGTGGACAGACGATCCACGTAATGTAGCCATGAATCCATTGATAAGGTTTCTTAAAGCACTTCCTGTGACAGATGCAATGGAACATCAGGCCGAACCTTCCCTTGAAGTATAATTGTGATACATAGAAATAGGGGACCGCGACGAGCCACCACCAACCTCCCTGCAGGATCGACGTGAACAATAGTATAGCTACCGGGAATACCGTGAGGTGAATAGTTGTAAGCAGGTAAATGAAAGGCAGATCTCTCTTATCATTCATGACACGCAGCCACAGCTTATCATACCAGGTGAACTTTTCTTTCGGTATATAAATAGGATCAGAGAGGGTGGAAAGGACTTTCATGCTAGTATCATTTGCGAATCTTCGGTGGAGCGTTAAACAGAAACAATATTATAGTATTTTATCAAAAAGCAGGCCTATTTGGGCTTATACTTGGCACCTTCGAGGATCTTAACAGGAGCCGCGGTCATGATGTCTGTTGTCTTCATGCTGCCGTTTTTCTCTTCGAATTTTTTTACGATCTGCCAACCTATCCATTGCCCGATATTGCCAGGAGAATTCTCCTGGGGAAATACTGGCGTAAACGGCGAATCGCCGATATAAGTTTGCAAAGTCACGGGGTTAACGGAGTATAGATCTTCATTCTTGATTATATAGCTCCATATCAACCCTTCATTATTCTCGCACCATTCCAATTGACTGGCTGTATACCCCGTCTTCACGCTATCCGGTTCACCAGGGAGGAACTTATCGAGCAGCCACCACTGTTTTCCTTTTTCAATCATCTGCTCGATCAGGGGTCTGCCTTTACTATTATCAGGAAATATGTCTTCAGCAACCAGTTTCAACACATCAGCCACGATGTATTCCTTTCCAAACCTGCGACTGATATACAAGGGAGCAACATTGTTAACGAAGTATTGATGTTGATATAATGAAAAATCCTTCCCTAGGTAGAACTGGAGGCTTACCCCAATGAAATCCGGTCCCATGAAATCGGGAGTATAATCCCCATTCCTCATCCTGGCTAAGTCTTCCCTGCTATTCATTGGTCCGACTACCGTTACGATATTAGAGGGGAGCTGATAGGTAGGGAAGTAATACTTTGCATATTTAAATCCCTTTTCAATCTGCCTCCTGACGGGGTCGAAGTCGTTATATAATTTGGCGGACGAGTCGTATACCGGCTTGTAGCGGGCATAGAAATCCTTGACTCCCGTTGCGTTCTGAACACCCACAATCGTCTGGAGAAACAATGGGAGGAGGCTAGGATATTTCACTTGCAATGCCGGTATGTCTCTCTCGATGCTCACAGTGTCGATAGCAAAAAAATCCTTGTCGAACCGTTGTACTCCCAGGATTACCTTAACATCCGACACATCGGGGGCATTGTCCTTATTTGTACAAGCCGAGGCCAGGAAGATCACGATGAGAGGAAGAAGTTTCTTTGTCATGCCGGGCTGATACAGTTTTTATGCAATTGCCTGCGAAGATAATCCAAACAACCCTCAATGGCTTACCAAACAAGGATATGGCCTTTGAGTTTCCTGGTTGCGTGTCTCCGAGTATAGAATTGACCGCAGATTTTCATGATTATTATGATTTAGGAATGATAATCTGTATTAATCATAAACATCATGATAATCTGCGGTCTATTTTCCATGGCTTACGAAAAACAGGTGTATCGGATTTGAGATTCCAGGGTGCTTGGTTTCCAGGTATAGAATTGACCGCAGATTTTCATGATTGTTATGATTTAAGAATGATAATCTGTGGTAATCATAAACATCATGATAATCTGCGGTCTATTTTCGAGGGGTTCGTAAATTTGCAGGATGAAGATCGCATTAGCCCAACAGAATTACCATGTCGGGAATTTCGAAAGCAATACCCGTAAGATCATCGAGGGCATCAACCAGGCGAAGAAACAAGGCGCCGATCTTGTCCTCTTTTCCGAGTTATGCATCTGCGGTTATCCTCCCCGAGACTTCCTGGAGTTTACTGATTTTGTTAATCAATGTTACGCTGCCATCGATGCAGTGAAGGAACATGCCGACACAATTGGGGTGCTGATTGGAAGTCCATCCCGTAACCCCTTAAAGGAAGGCAAGGAC
The DNA here is from genome assembly GCA_014379965.1 of Chitinophagaceae bacterium. GTDB lineage: Bacteria > Bacteroidota > Bacteroidia > Chitinophagales > Chitinophagaceae > VBAT01. The sequence continues at coordinate 11,261 of JACMKU010000099.1, read as the reverse complement.
TTATTTAACGCCGCCTTTCTGCTATATGAAAGAGAGATCAAGTCCGAAATACATAAGACCCTGCTCCCGAATTACGACGTGTTTGACGAATATCGGTACTTCGAACCTGCATATGAGTGGAACGTGATGGAATTCAAAGGCAAGAAATTGGCGGTGACCATATGTGAAGACATATGGAACATGGGCGACAACCCATTGTATCGTGTAACACCGATGGAGCAACTGAAGAAATTCCAGCCAGACATTATGCTCAACCTTTCAGCATCTCCATATAACTATGCGCAGGACATCGTTCGCAACAGCATCGTGAAGGCACACGTGGTCAAGTACGGAATACCCATGCTTTATTGCAACACAGTGGGCTCACAGACGGAAATTGTATTTGATGGCGGCAGTCTCGTCTATGACATACATGGGAAGTGCGTAAAAGAGATGAAGTATTTCGAGGAGGATTTCGCGGTTTTCGACCTTGAAGAATTAACGCGGGGAGAGAAGTCCCCCAAACAGAGACAGCTGCAACATTCACAAGCCGGTCCTTCGTCGGCGATTCCTGCCGCAGCAGTGGAGCCCATCCTCGCCGAAGAGACCTATTTCTATTCGGCTCAGGAAGTGGGCAGGGGAGTAAACACCCTCGAATACCTTGCTGATGAGAAAAATATTAGTGAGATCTACCATGCTCTTGTATTGGGTATCCGCGACTACTTCGGCAAAATGGGATTCACCAAGGCGATCCTGGGGTCATCAGGAGGAATAGACAGCGCTGTCACACAAGCATTGGCTGTTGCGGCACTGGGAAAAGAAAGCGTGCGCGCCGTCTTGATGCCGTCCCAGTTTTCATCCTCTCATTCCGTATCTGACGCTGAAGTATTAAGTCGGGCATTGAACAATCCATACGATATCATTCCCATCAAGGGCATCTATGACGCTTTTCTAAAGGAGTTGAAACCGATTTTCGGTGATTTGCCATTTAGTGTAGCCGAGGAAAACTTACAGAGCCGAACACGTGGCAACCTCCTCATGGCACTGGCGAACAAGTTTGGATATATCCTGCTGAATACCTCTAACAAGAGTGAACTGGCTACCGGGTATGGAACGCTTTATGGCGACATGGCAGGGGGCCTGGGCGTGCTTGGAGACGTTTACAAGACACAAATTTTTGCACTAGCAAAGTTTATTAATAAGGAAAGGGAAATTGTTCCGGCCAACGTAATTGTAAAACCTCCGTCGGCGGAGTTGCGACCCGAGCAAAAGGACAGCGATAGCCTTCCTGAGTATCATATCCTGGATCGTGTACTTTATGAATATATCGAACTCCGCAAAGGTCCAAAGGAGATCGTTGCGCAGGGATTCGAAAACGCTTTGGTAGATCGGGTACTGAAACTCGTCAATACGAATGAGTATAAGCGCAACCAGTTCTGTCCCATCATAAGGGTCAGTTGCAAAGCATTTGGCATTGGACGCCGGATGCCGATTGTTGGGAAATACCTGTCTTAGATGCTACGTTTCTTGGTTGCTCGGTTTCTTGGTTGCTTGGTTAAGCGGTCCAAGCAACCGTATCAGGCAAGCCTTTTGCAATACGTTTTCACATTATGCAAAGCCATTCACTATTCACTACTCGCTTCTTACAATCTTAGTGAATAAAGGTCACCACCGCATTCTGCGTGGATCCAGAGATCGTCACATTTTGTGAAAGTACGAGTTGGGTTTCTGTAAGCGAGACCACGGTAAAATCACTGCTACCGCCTGTAAAGAATACAGTAGACACATGGAGAATAGTTTCACTGCTGGCGAAATTCCATGTGAAGTTTCTGACCTGCGGATCCGCACCGTTACATTTTGCCGCGCCTTCATCGGCTGCCCCGGTTCCATTGACTGCAAACATCAACACATTGTCCTTCTGGCACGCCTGAATAAACATCGATACATCCGCACCACTAACGGTTGCGGAACTGAACTTCCATGTACCCGTGCCGATTAATTCTGTCTTGGTCTTTGTCGTCACGGGATCGTCGTCCTTACTACAGCTAACAAAGAGAACTATTGTAATGGCGAGTAACGGTACAGTTTTGAAGATTTGTTTTAGCATATTCTTGGATTGTAGGTTAAAATTACTCATTCTTTGTCATGAGGCTAAGGTAGAAATACCCGGTTTGTCATGGTATTTTTTGGTAATACAAAGCCCGGCAAATCTTTTGCTTAGCCTTAGTTCGTATTTTGCGCTCAAGCGTAATACCTTTCCCAGGCACATGTCAGAGATTTAGTCTAAAAATTATGCCGGGACGGCAAAAGATTTCAACTTTGATGCTTAAAAAAAGTGTAACGAATACTTAAACAAGGATTCTATGCTAAAAACCGCAGATGATATTCGTCAGTTAAATGAACGTATTAGTCATGCCGGCCAGTTTGTCGACCGCCTCCGGGAGGAAGTCGGCCACGTTATTGTAGGTCAAAGCCACATGCTGGACAGGCTGCTCATCGGTCTGCTAAGTAATGGGCACGTGTTGCTCGAAGGTGTACCGGGTCTTGCCAAGACCCTGACCATAAAGTCTCTCGCCACTGCCATCCATGCGAAATTCAGCCGTATTCAGTTTACTCCGGATCTACTTCCGGCCGACGTGATCGGTACGATGATCTATAACCAGCAGCGAAATGAATTCATCGTTCGTAAAGGACCCATCTTCGCCAACTTCATTTTGGCGGATGAAATAAATCGCGCGCCGGCCAAGGTACAATCGGCGCTACTCGAGGCCATGCAAGAGAGACAGGTCACGATTGGGGACACTACCTATAAGCTGGATGAGCCTTTTCTCGTACTCGCTACGCAGAACCCGTTGGAACAGGAGGGTACCTATCCGCTACCTGAGGCACAGGTTGACAGGTTCATCATGAAGGTGGTGGTCAACTATCCAAAAATGCACGAGGAGCAGATGATCATCCGGCAGAATGTGCAGGGAGGAAGTTACCCGGTAATCAAGCAGGTAGTGTCGGTACAGGAAGTCGCGAATGCGCGCGAACTGGTGCGCCAAGTGTACATGGATGAGAAGATCGAGCAATACATATTGGACATCGTATTCGCGACAAGGAATCCGGAAAAATATAATCTTGAGAAATTGAAACCATTGATCTCTTATGGAGCATCACCGAGGGGAAGCATCAACCTGGCGCTTGCCGCGAAGTCGCAGGCTTTCCTGAGCAAACGAGGATTTGTGATTCCAGAGGATGTGCGCAGTATTTGCAACGATGTGTTGCGTCACAGGATCGGCTTGACCTACGAGGCGGAAGCGGAGAATATAAATGTAGAAGGTGTGATTGAAGAGGTGTTGAAGGCGATCAATGTGCCGTAGTGGAGGAGGCGAGAGGCGAGAGGCAATGGGCAATAGGCAATAGGCAATGGGCGATAGGCGAGAGGCGAGAGGCGAGAGGCAACTAAACTTGTGAATTTCCACAATTGTTAACTACCAAGGAAATATTAAAGAAGGTCAGGGAGCTCGAGATCAAGAGTAAGAAGCTGACGAGTGACCTGTTTACCGGGGAGTACCACAGTGCCTTCAAGGGAAAGGGTATGTCTTTCAAGGAAGTCAGGGAGTACGCTGCAGGAGATGACATCCGATTTATCGACTGGAACGTTTCAGCGAGGTTCGGGCACCCGTTCAGCAAGGTGTTCGAGGAGGAACGTGAACTTACTGTGATGCTCCTGGTTGATATCAGCGGCAGTTCATTGTTTGGAACAACACATGCACGCAAGAGAGACGTCATTACCGAGATAGGAGCTGTCCTTAGTTTCTCAGCTGTTAATAATGCCGACAAGATCGGGGTGATCTTTTACAGCGACAAGGTGGAAGCATATATCCCGCCTAAGAAAGGAAGACAACATGCACTATATATCGTGCGTGAGTTGCTAAGCAAGCAGCCTAAGAGCCAGGGAACACAATTGAGTGCGGCGCTAAGGTTTTTCAATAACTCAACCCGGCAGAAGAGTATTGCTTTTATTTTAAGCGATTTTATTGATTCAAGCTATGAACATACCCTTCGTGTAGCGTCGAAAAAGCATGATATCATCGGTATCAAATTATACGATAAGATGGATATGCAGTTACCCGATGCGGGCATGCTGCAAGTTCAGGATGCTGAGACGGGTATTACGAAATGGGTGGACAGCAGCAGTTCTTTTGTGCGTTACCAGTATCAGCAGGAGTTCTTCCGGTTGACCGAATACAGCACGCAGACATTTAAGAAGGCGGGCAGCGATCTCCTTCACCTTCGTACGGATGAAGATTATGTCAAAGTACTCCAGAAATTTTTTATCAGCCGCAATCGCTGAGTTCCCATACTGAATGAGCAATACGAATTCCTATAAAGCCTTTAGTTTGTCCCTATTGCTGTTTGCTGCACTATTCGCGGCGGCCCAGGGTACGACGGTGAGGGCGACTGTAGACAAAAACAAGCTCCTGATTGGTGAACCTGTATTACTCACGCTCATCGCAGACATCCCGGAGAATGAGCCCATCCGATTCTTCTACATCGATTCTATCCCACACTTCGAATTTCTTGAAAAGCCAGCCATAGATACTACAAATACAGCCGAGGGAACGCGCCTGCAGCAGGTTATCAAGATCACGAGTTTCGATTCCGGGCACTGGGTGATACCCGCATTTAATCTCCGCGACGACATTTTTACGGACACCATTCCGATGGACGTTGTCTTCTCCGATTTTAACCCGGAGCAGGACTACCACGACATCAAGGATATCATGGAGGTTACGCCAGAAAAGGAGAAGGATAAGAGGTGGATATGGTTCGCGATAGGAGGCGGAGTCCTGTTGCTTATTGTTGTCTTATACCTGGTGCTTCGCAAAAAGAAGCCGGTGGTACAGGCGCCAGTTGCCGCAATCGATCCATACGAAGAGGCCATGAAGGGCCTCGAACAACTGGAGAGTGCGGGGGCAGACAAGAAACTTTTTTATTCCAGGATGGTTGACATATTCAGGGTCTATATATCGAAGAGAAAGGGAATCCATTCGCTTCAGAAAACTACTGATGATATCGTGAAGCAATTGAAAGGATTGCCGATCACTCGGGATCAGTTCGAGAAACTATCACAGTCGCTAATGCTTAGTGATTTTGTCAAGTTTGCGAAATATGAACCGACAAGAGAGGATGACAGGAAGGCCCTTGATGCTATCAAGCAGACAATAATAGAAATTGAACAGTTAAAATAATGCTGTACGATTGGTTAAAAGAAATTGATTTTGCCCAACCACTGGTGTTTGCCCAATTGTTATGGGTGCCGGTGCTGATTTGGCGGTATGTGAAGAAGAATAATCGGAATAGCGCAACCATACAGGTCTCCACTGCTCAGCCATTTAATGTGACAACTGGTAAAAATCGTTTCCGTCACCTTCCCTTCATCCTGCGACTGCTTGCCATCATCTGCCTGGTAGTAGCCCTTGCACGTCCGCAGAAACGCAATGACCAGGAACAAACTCTTGGTGAAGGCATTGACATAGTACTTTGCCTTGACGTAAGCGGGAGTATGGGATCGAGAGATATTCTTCCTTCGAGGATGGAGGTTGCCAAGCAGGTTGCGGCAGAGTTTATCCTGAGCCGGCCAGTAGACAGGATCGGGATCGTGATCTTCTCTGGTGAGGCGTTCACGCTGGTTCCACTTACTACTGACAAGAATGTATTGGTGACGCAAGTACAATCATTGGAGAGCAGGAAATACCTGGCAGATGGTACGGTCATTGGCGAAGGTCTGGCTACGGCGGTGGATCGTCTGTCGCAGAGCCAGGCGAAGTCGAAGGTGATCATACTGCTAACAGATGGCAAAGAAGATCCACCGGAAACGAGACTGATCGATCCGCTAACGGCGTTGGAGATTGCGCGGGCGAAAGGAGTGAAGGTGTATACGATAGGTATGGGTGCATTGCCCACTTCGATTGTGGAGAGGGCTCCAAATGCCAGGCAGAGGGGTAATCCGGCGATCGACTTCATCGACGAGGACCTGTTGCGGAGAATAGCCGAACAAACAGGAGGTAGATATTTTCGCGCGAAGGACAAGGAAGCGCTCAAGTATATTTATTCGCAGATAGACAAACAGGAGAAATCCAAGGTGGAGATTACGTCATATAAGCGATACGAGGAAAGGTTCTTCCCGTTTGTGCTGGCTGCGCTCGTATTAGTTTGCCTGGAACTATTATTGCGATTTACCGTATTTAAAAAATTTCCCTGAGGAGATGATGAAAGCACTTGTATATAAGTCTACGGGCAGCTGGTATATCGTCAAGACAATTGACCAAGGCAATGAACCGCGCACTTATAATGCCCGAATGAAGGGCGTGTTTAAGATCGACGACATTACCAGTACTAACCCCGTCGCGGTAGGCGATGAAGTGGAAATAGAAATGGAGAACGAGGGTGAAGGTTCCGTGACGATTACGAGAATCCTCGATCGGCACAACTATATCAACAGGCAGTCGCCCCGATTCGCTCACCAGCATCATATTATCGCGTCGAATCTCGATCAGTCGATGCTTGTGGCTACATTGAAAGAACCGAAGACCTCTCAAGGCTTCATCGACCGTTTTCTTGTTGCTTCCGAGATGTACCACGTGCCGCCGATGATCGTCTTCAACAAGGCTGATCTGTATAAGAAGAAAGAACAGGACAGGTTCGAGCAATGGAAGGGAATGTATGAAAACATCGGCTACCGGGTATTCCTGGTGAGCGTGAAGGATAACGAAGGACTGAGGCCTCTAGAGAGTGAGCTGGTGGGTAAGACTACCCTGATAAGCGGTCATAGCGGCGTAGGTAAGTCATCCCTGTTGAATGTCATTCTGCCGGAGTTGACCTTGAAGACTCAGGGTGTAAGTGGCTGGAGTGGAAAAGGACAGCATACGACCACCTTTGCGGAGATGTATGACCTCCCCGGAGGAGGCAGAATTATAGATACACCGGGTATGCGGGAATTTGGATTAGTGGACCTCGAGAAGCAGGAAGTCTCGCATTATTACCCGGAGATGCGTTCCAGGTTAAATGAATGCCAGTTCAACAACTGTCTGCATGTAGACGAACCCGATTGTGCGGTTAAGGACGCGGTCGAGGCAGGCGAGATCTCCGCCGACAGATACGTCAGCTATATCAATATCCTTGGATCGATAGAGGAGAAGAGTTATTAAGCGTTTAGTGAGCTACTAACGTCTAGGGGTACTATCAGCGAAAATCATAACAATCATAAAGATCAGTGGTCAATCTCTATGCGATGTTTCTCTTTGCAGCGAACTGGAAAAGCTTCGCTTCCACCAGGCTTGCCAGGTCGACAACAGCCTTGTTGTCCTTGGTCACAGCTTCGCTGGTGCGGGTTGGGAAAAGGGAAATGCCGTTGTAGATGCTGTAGTGAAGGGTCATCTGGTGACCTTTGAATTTGAACTCCCAGTCGATTGCATCAAAGTCATCTTCTTTGTTGATGAAGTTGACGCGGAAGTCGTCGGTTAGAATGTCAGCTACCTGGTAGAAGGTTTTCAAACCTCCGTCATCAGCGATGATGGCTTCGGTACATCCTAAAGTGGTTCGTAGGGTAAGGCTCATAGTATCTAAAAGGTTTTTTACGCTTTACTATAAGACCCGGATTCAGAAATAAAAGCTGCACACGAAAAGTTAACTTTTGAATTTTTTCGCTTTCCTTGCAGCCTTCTCAGAGGCCGGATCTCCACTCACCAGTTTCTCTGCACCGACGTTCTTACCATTAGTGGGGCAACCCTGTCCTTTCTTGAAAAGATTGCAGGAGGTAATCAGTAGGGCGGAAGTCAAAACGGTGATGATTAAAAGAGGCTTTTTCATAGTCTTAATTTATCTTCAGTAAAAACGAAATTATACATTAATAATTGCTCCTGCCATAGTAAATGTACCAGTTGGGCCTCGGCTGTCAGCCGCCATGGGACAGCATCTTCATTATCAATAGGCAATCTTTACGAATATTTATCGCCAGTATATATAAGGGCCCATAACCTTTCATTTCCTACTTGAACCAACTCGCATATTTCACATAATTATTCGCTATCCTATCGATCTCTCCACTGATCTTTTCCTGTGAAATGTCCTTGACCTTTTTAGCGGGGACGCCCGCATAAATACTTCCTCCTTCACAAATCGTGTTCTCCAATACTACTGCACCAGCGGCGATGATCGTGTTGCTATGCACTACCGCATTGTCCATGATGATCGCTCCCATTCCCACCAACACATTATCATGAAGGGTACAGCCATGTACGATCGCATGGTGGCCTATGGATACATTATTACCAATTGTTGTGCCATAGCGCTGGTAGGTACAATGGATACAGGCCCCGTCCTGGATATTTACCTTGTTACCTATGCGGATGAAGTTGACGTCGCCGCGCACTACGGCATTGAACCAGATGCTGCATTCGTCTCCCATTACTACGTCGCCAACGATAGTAGCGTTTGGAGCAATAAACACATCGTCTCCGAACCTAGGGTGGTTGTCTTCAACAGGGAGTATTATTGGCATAAGAGGAGTTTGTGAGTGATGGGTTATGGGTTATGAGTTATGGGTTACGGGTTACGGGTGTTGGAAGGTCGCTTTATTTAGAAGATCCATTCTAGCCTTGCACAACATATAGCAACTTTAAGTGAAAGCTCGATCTAAAGTAACACGTAACCCATAACTCATAACCCGTAACTAATGAATAGACCCCCGCAAATTATATAAATTCTTTTGCGCCTTTGCAGGGCTTTGCGTTCTTTGCCCCAAATAATATTTCGCTGTAATGAACCAGCGCGAACTTTTCCTCCAACACCTGGCGCAGACTTCACCATCGCCCCTCGCCCTCGAGATCATAAAGGCAGAGGGAGTGGAACTTTTCGATGCCGCGGGCAAGCGTTACATTGACATTATTGGCGGTATAAGTGTGGCCAATACTGGGCACCGGCATCCGAAGGTGTTGCATGCGATCCACGAGCAGTTGGATGCATACCTGCACATAATGGTGTATGGAGAAATGGTGGAAGCGCCCCAGGTGAAGTATGCAAAGTTCCTTGTCGATCACCTGCCTTCTTCCCTCAATTCCGTTTACTTCACCAATTCCGGCGCTGAGGCAGTTGAAGGTGCAATGAAATTGGCGAAACGCGTTACCAGTCGCGTAAGAATAATCGCCTTTCGCAATTCCTATCATGGCTCAACGCAGGGCGCGTTAAGCATCATGGGAGATGAACACTGGCGCAATTCCTTCCGGCCACTCCTGCCGGGGATAAGCCATCTTGATTATAATTCCTTTGAGGCTCTCGAAGCCATAACGACTGCAACTGCCTGTGTCGTCGCCGAAACGATCCAGGCAGAGGCAGGTGTAAGAAAGCCGCATAAGAAATGGATGCAGGCATTGCGCAGGAAATGTACAGAAACGGGTACGTTACTTATTCTTGACGAGATTCAAACTGCCTTCGGTCGAACGGGAACACTCTGGGGATTCGATCGGTTTGAAATCGTGCCCGATGTGTTGCTATTAGGGAAGGCTCTTGGAGGAGGTATGCCACTAGGGGCCTTTATCGCAAAGAAAGAATTGATGGACACACTCATGACAAACCCCGTTCTCGGACACATCACTACGTTTGGGGGTCACCCTGTCTGCTGCGCCGCAGGGCTGGCAGCTATGCAGGTGTTGATCGATGAAAAATTGGTTGAAGGTATCGACGCCAAGGAAAAACTAATGCGATCACTACTGGTTCATCCAAAAATAAAAACGATACGCTCAGCAGGTTTGTGGATGGCCGTTGAATTCGATTCTTTCGAAACCAATAAGCGTGTCATTGATCGATGTATCGAACGCGGCGTGTTAACCGACTGGTTTCTTTTTGCACCCGAATGCCTTCGCATTTCACCGCCTTTGACAATTACGGAAAACCTTTTGAGGGAGGCCGCGGAGGTGATCGTGGCAGCATGCGAATAAATATTAAATGTAAAATGTAGAATCTAAAATGTAAAAGGTGATCAATCATTTAGGGTGTAGACCTTTTACATTTTAGATTCTAGATTTTACATTCTACATTTCTATTTATCCATCTGGATTAGAATAATTGAAAGAGTAACACCGCCGCGACAGCGCCAACAATCGGTCCCACAACCGGAATCCACGAATAGCTCCAATCACTACCTCTCTTACCTGGAATAGGCAATATGAAGTGGGCAATTCGAGGCCCTAGGTCTCTTGCGGGGTTGATCGCATAGCCAGTGGGTCCACCGAGCGACAAGCCGATACCCAATACCAGCAACGCAACAGGTAGTGCGTCCAATGCTCCCAAGGTCTGGGCCGATTTCGACATCGTCATAGCTCCGAACATTAAGATGAAGGTGGCAATTGCCTCAGTAAGGAGGTTATACAACGGATTCCTTATGGCGGGAGCTGTGCTGAATACAGCCAGTTTGAGATCTGAGTCGATCGTCGCATCGAAATGTTGCTTGTAGGCTACCCACACTATCACTGCTCCCGTGAACGCGCCCGCGAACTGTGCAGCGATGTAGGTCGCAAGCAACGATGAATCGAATTCACCTGCGATGCTTAAGGCAATGGAAACAGCAGGGTTTAAGTGCCCGCTACCGCCCAGCTTATTAGAGGCGAAGACGCCGAGGAAAACCGCCATGGCCCATCCGAAAGTGATGACGATCCATCCACTATTCTGGCCCTTCGTTTTGTTGAGCACAACGTTGGCTACTACGCCGGCACCCATGATGATCAACAGCGCGGTGCCAAGGAACTCACCGAGAAAAGGAGATTGATTCATATTATAGTTGGTTTAGTTGGTAGAAAGGTAAGATTATTCACCAGCCCAGGCCTGTGCAGCTTTGATGGCGCGGTTCCAGTTTTTTTGTAGATCGGTCCTCGTTTCATCGGCCATTGCGGGGGTGAATGCGCGATCTTTTTGCCAGTATTGCTGCAATTCATCGATGTCGTGCCAGTAACCAACAGCCAGACCGGCGAGATAGGCCGCGCCCAAAGCAGTCGTCTCCGTGATCTTCGGCCTGACGACCGTCGTATTGAGAATGTCACTCTGGAATTGCATGAGATGGTTATTGATGGTAGCCCCTCCATCAACACGGAGTTCTTTGATCGGAAGACCCGCATCAGCCTCCATAGCCTTTAGAAGATCCATCGATTGGTATGCGATACTCTCGATCGCGGCTCTCGCGATGTGTGCGTCCGTCGTTCCCCTCGTAATGCCAACAATAGTTCCCCTTGCATGTTGAT
>JACMKU010000098.1 GCA_014379965.1 Chitinophagaceae bacterium | reverse complement strand
TTTTATCGCGGTGAGGTATTTGATTTCATTTTTTGCCATTGATTAAGCCTCCACTACTTTTTCGGTTCCTGTTTTAACACCACTTCTTTTTTTCGCATTATACTCGACGGCGTATTTATCGAGTTTTGTGCATAAATGACGAAGCACTGCTTCGTCGCGCAAGAGCTGGATTTTCAGCTTCTCGTTGAAGTCGGATGGCGCAGAATATTCCAGTACCCAGTAGAGACCAGTCGTCTTTTTCTGGATAGGATACGCCAGTGATTTCAAGCCCCATGCATTCTCCGCTACGATGCTGCCACCACTCTCTTTAACAAGAGCAGCGAACTTCTTTTGTTCAGTTTTGAACTCATCGTCGCTAAGAACAGGAGTAAAAATCACCATCAATTCGTAATTGTTCATTTACCTGTTTTTAAAAAAAATTAATAATTCGATTTTTTCCACTGGACATTCGTCAGTGACGAATGAATCTGCGAATACAGATTTGGGGCGGCAAAGATAGGGTGTTAGAGGGAGAAAGCGGAGGCCAGACGAAAGGTTTTTTTAGGGATGGACAACTCTTGTCTCCAGGCGTCGGTTGAATCGACATTCAACACATTTCAGCCTACTAAAAATACACCGGATCACCCCAAAAAAAGGCGCCCCTCAGACGGGGGCGCCTTGACTAAAAATTCGATCTAATTATTTCAGTTTAACTAGTTTAATAACCTTCTTTTCGTTGCCCTGAATCACCTCAGCAAAGTATATTCCGCTCGTGAGGCCATCACCTGTCCGTACCGTTGAATTGCCGGCAATATTCGATTGGACCCTAAGCGGCTTGCCCGAGATATCAAGGATTCTCAGCGTTACAGGAACCCCGGCCTTGCCTTCAATTCGAAGATTGAAGTAATCGGTGCTTGGATTGGGTGTTGCTACCACCTTTAGATTCGTAGCTTCCTCTGCAGCAGGACCTTCGGCTTGGAAACCATTCCTTGTAAAGTAATCCGTACTTTCCGCCGGCGTGTTGCAATTGTTGTCATTCCAAACGATGAATCGACCCTCGCTATAAAGCCTTTCGGTTATGAACCAGCCGTTCAAGAGGTTGAAATCATTCTTCACACGAAGCTCACCTTCCTTGATGTAAATATTAGCGGTAATGATGTTTGCGCTCCCAGAGACCGTAAAGAATTCGTCATCACTGCTGTTGTCGCCCACGTAGAACGTCACCTTTTGGCCACCTGGGTTCAGGTGAGTGAATTCCTCGATTTCCACCTTGTCCCTGATCCTGACAGAGGTACAGCCGCCAAACCTGATGATTGTAGCGTTGTTATTGTCCCCCACGATCTTCAAATATTCAATATTAAGGATACCTCCCGTTGGTGCAAACGTAACGTCGGCGCCTTCTTCGATGTCGATCTTGCCATAGAGGGTTCCGGTAATGGTGACCGTAACATCTTTTTTGATCTTGAGATCCTTGTAGTTGGCTGACACCGGCACTGCAGTGGACGTACTAATCGTACGACTTGGAAGTCCGCTAGTATTACCGCTAAAAGTGAAGAACGGTGGATTTGGACCATCCGTTGCAGGGCTCTGGATCCTGTTAGGAACACTCGCCTGGCTGTGAACAGATACTGTCTGAGCCCTTGCGAAATATGGCGAAGGCATAATAGTTCCTCTCTTGAATTCCGCTTTGCCTCCAATTCCAGATACACCCACCGATCCATTCACATAGTTATACTCATCAAACCTGGCCTCTTTCGTCGCATAGACTACATAAGTGCTGTTGTTGTCGGTGACGGTGATCGTCTGTACTTGCGATGGTGCAGTATTACCATTTAGGTCTACTAACTGCCAAGTCCGACGGATTGTAACCGTATTTCCACAAGTTGTGACCTCATCTGTATAGGTAGCCTCGATGCCTGCAGAGCAATTGTCGGACTCATTAGTCACATTACCAGTGGTCGACGTGGCCGCATTATAGCCGCAGGTTGTGTTGAAGGCAATTGTGATATCCGCAGGTTTTGTAAAGGTCGGCGCTTCGTCGTCTGTCACTGTCACGATGAATGCACATGTGGCTGTATTGCCGGATGCATCTGTCACGATAAACGTATTGGTTGTACTGCCAATCGCGAATGACGATCCGCTAGGCAGCCCCCCTGTTTGTTGGATGGTAGCACCTGTGCAATTATCAGAGAATGGAATAGTGTAGTTAACTACTGTGCTACACAATCCTGCATCAGTGCCAGCCTTAACCTCTTCAGGGCAAGTGATCGTCGGATTTTCTGTGTCAGTAACAACAACGTTGAATGAACAAGTATCCGTGCCGCCTGCTGCGTCGGTTACAACATACGTGTTTGTAGTAGTTCCTACAGGGAATACGGAGCCGCTGGCCATACCTTCAATCTGCTGGAGTGTCGTTGACCCGCAATTACCTGAATAGGTAACAGTGTATTCTACAATTGCACCACACACACCTGCATCATTCGTCTTGACTATATCGCCTGGACAGGAAATGACCGGAGCAGGAGGAGCATCAAACTTATAGCGCGTGAAAACAGGGAAGTGGTCTGAAGTAGTGTTTGCATAGTTATTTACCTGGCTGGTCACATCCGAAAGGATCGATGCAGTCGCAGGCATGTAATACGCACCGAGTTCTTCGGAAACGATCACGTGATCTATCACATCGTTGTAACTGACTGTTGACTTTTTACCCGCGAGGCTTAATGGCAGAGTCAACGCGTCGTAGTTTGGTTCATCGGTAGTAAATGCATCCCATGAAGTAGTCGTAAATCCTGCGGTGATCGACCTGTCGAGGTCGTCATTGATATCACCGAGTATGAGGATGTTGTCATTCGGATACAATGTGTTCAATGTATAGTGTAAAGTGTCCGAGCCATTTTTCCTTCTCGCGTATGACGTCGCTGTCGGGGAAGTGTTCGCCTTAGCGTGAATCAGAATGAACCGCACTCGCTTTGTAACGCAATTGAGCGTCACATCTGCACTCATCATATAAGGGAAACGTCCACTAGAGAAATAATTATACGCAGGATTTGACAGGTCGGCTGCGGAATTGATGCCTTGCGATAGTAAGGCTTCGGTAGTAACGTTGCTGAAGACCGAAGTCTTGTAAACAAAAGCCAGCTTCTGTGCCTGCGCAAGATTACCAGGCGGGTTAGCGCTGGTATTTGTGTGTGAACTAAAGTTTGAGATCACATAAGTGTAGCCGGGCATTTGGTTGACAACACTAGCGAGTCTTGCCTCATCCACTACCTCTACCAATCCATAGATGTCGGCAGCAGTGTTCTGCAGTATTGTTCTTACATTTTGCTCCTGCAGGTTATCATTCGTTGGCCCGAGCGTTGGATCGGTACTTCCAAACCACTCTATATTCCAGTTCACCACTTCGAGAGTTGTGGCAGGGTCGATGCTTGTTCCAGTTAGGTTGATTGTCTCAGAAAGCCCAGATGTCGAGATCGAGATTGTGCCTTTGAAATTCTGATTCGGTTGTGTAGGCGCGAAACGAATGTAGACGGTCTGCTGAATATCATTCGCCTCCGCTTGCGTGTAAGTTACAGAGGTGCCAAAACTCGTTCCGTTCCTGGACACGAGGAAGTCACCGTTGGAGGTAATGGTCACATCGCCGGTAAGATCGTTGCCCGTAAAGGTGAATGTCTTATCCGCTGTTGCGCCACTGGCTACGTATGTAAATTGAATATCCGTTGTACCAACCGTGAGGCTTGGTGGTGGAGGTGTTGGCGAATTGACGAGACTAACGTCGTCAACAGTCCATCTGGCTCCATCATCATCGGAAGATGAGTAGATAAATGCAAAATGGACATTCGGTTGTTTATAGGCGCTTAAATTGATATCGGATGAAAGCGTCCAGATGTTTGACGTCTGTGCAGGGAACTTGCCGTTAAGATCAGTCCATGTGGCGAGTGAAGGATCTCCACCGGTGTAATCGGTAGATACTTTCAAAAGCAAAGGTGGACCATTGAAGGCGGTCCTGCTCCAGAACGAAAGCAACGGGTAAGTGGTTCCTACAAGATTGAACGATGGCGAAATAAGCCAATCGTTATTGGGAACATTTGTTCCTCCCGAAAAACCATTGATCTGTATTGCGGTGGGGAACGCGGTTGTGCCCGCAGGCGCCGCAGGATCCCTGCCAAAAGGCGTGCATGCCCAGACGATGGAGCCTGTCACACTGTATTGTGTAAAGCCATCAGCCAACGATGAAGAACAGTTGTTGAAGTTAGCTGCATAGAAAGTGGTTCCCGTTGCGAAACTCCATGTACCATTCCCTGTAAATCCTGCGAAATCATTTCCGCTGAGATCCTCAAAAGCACCATTGCTTATTTCGATGAAATAGTTAGAGTTCGATGCCAGACCTGAGAGTGGGAAAGATACTGAAGCGCCACTCAGGGTGACTGTTGAGGAGCTTACATCTATTGTCTGGAATATGCTATTGTCACCCGAATTTCTTATGGTAATTGTACCAGTGAGTTTTTGAACTGGCTCGTTGAATACAATAGAAGCGGAACCGTTAAGAGAAACATCTGTCGCATTGTTAGCAGGCGAAAGACTTGCAATAGCGGGTGGTATAAGGTCTAATGGATTAACCTCTATGCTAAAGTCATCGATCGCTAGACCGTCGTCCGCACCGGACGCATTACCATCATTCCAGCGGATATAGAACACAGCACCGGATGGAATATTGAGCTCGGTAACGTCGAATGTTATGGTTACGCGATTTGCATCGAGATTTCCGACGAGTGAACCGACAGTTCCGACGCCATTTGGTGCGATGAAATCAAGTTGGTCGACATCTGTCCATGTTCCGGTTACCAGGCTTGTTGCATTCGTGCTATATTGAAACTCGAGGCGGTCATTTCGGCCAGTTGCACCGAGTCTCCACTGCTCGCCGGTGTAGGTGATGCGAAGTTTGTTAATAGTAACACCTGAATTGTTTGTGTAAGCAGAACCATAGGTTGAGATGAGCGTACCTGATTGCAAAGATCCAAGTGCGCGTTCAGTAGCACCAACGGCGCCATAGCTATACGTGTCGCCTGTATTAGAGCCACCATTGTCGGCGCCATATTGGTCGTTGTCGCGTGCACTCCCTCCGGTCTCATTCATTAGCCAACCCTGAATCGTAAGATTATTGACAATTCCTGCATTCGCCAGGGTATTGAAATCCTGTGAATAAACATCAGTAAGCGAAATTGGCGCGAATGGAGGAATGTCTTCGCTTGTGATATTTATGGATCCAGACGCAGTGCCGAGAACATAACCATTGGTAGGTGCAGACAAAGTAAGTGTGATCGTCTCCGAGGCCTCCACGTCTATATCGTTGACGGGAGTTGCGGTAACTGTTACCGAGGTAGTACCAGTAGGCACAGTTAGAGTTCCACTTGCGGTGCTAGTACTTGCAGTGCCCGTTGAATAGGAGACTGTATAGTCAGTGCCGAAACCTGCAGTTCCAGTGAAATTATAGTTTATGTCTGTTGAAGAATTAGTGGGGGTACTAAAGGAAATGGTGAAGGTTCCGTTCGTCGCAGGTTCAGCAGCATTCGTCCCCGGGGAAACGGAAACTGTAGGCGGCGAATCATTGTCCAATAGATTCAGCGAAGCGGATCCTGTACCAATGGCGAAACCATTTGAGGCGCTATTCAATGTTATTGAAATGGTTTCTGTTCCTTCGAAAAGGCCATCATCAATCACATCAATATCAACTACACCAGTCGTACTTCCTTCCGGAATGACAATCGTACCAGCTTGAGGATTTGTATAATCAACACCTAATGTAGCTCCTCCCGGAACATCGGTCAAAGTATAGGTAACTGTTACGCCTCCTGTTGGAGCTACGTTCGAGAGAGTAACATTGAAGGTTCCGTCTGTGTTGGGTTCAGCAGCAGTGGTACCCGGAGCAACGCTTGCCGAATTACCGGCGCCTGCAGTACCTCTCACGATAAAATCTGCACCAACGGCATTTTCAAATCCACCACTTCCAGCTGTTCCGGTGGCGCCGTAACCATAAATTCGGAAGGTGACAGCGGACGTCTGGCTGGAAACCCCGGTGATTACAATCGTATTACCAGTAGTTATTGCGGCAGCGAGGCCGGAGATGGAACCAATGTTACTTGTATATCCATCAATAGAAGATCTGACGATAAAATTTGGAGGGCCAGTGGCCGATCTCTCGTAATTAAATACGAGTTGGGTTACTGAGAACTGGCTTCCACCCACAGGCGTTACCGTGAATTCAAAATAATCATTTCCAGTGACGGCATCATTTGCATTGGCGGTGATGCCCCAGCTCGTAGCATTGATTCGATTTCCGTTTGCTGCGGCGGTAAGGCCTGCACCTCTCGTGATCGTGGATGCACCAAGACCAGCTACATTGAAGTTGCTTGCAAAGCTCGCCTCACTACCTGCAAGTCCTGTTGACTCCCAGGTTAACAGATCGATTTGTGACTGTGCATTATGACCAATAAGAATTAATAAAAAGTAAAGACAGATCTTTCTCATAATAGCCTTCGTTTTAGTGTGTGTGTTTGTGATAGGTTTACCTGGTAAGCGCAAGTATTGCCTTAACAAGTATGGGCGGCTTTAAAAGAGGAGATTCGGAACTGGAGCCGAAGAGGGTACGAACCTTATCCGGCGGTAAAGGTGTAAAACTAAAGGCAGGAGGGATCAGTTGCGCGCATTGCTAATAAAATAATATTCCACAATCAGGCTGGTTGAGACAGCCTAACGTCTATTACCTTCATTTGCAGGGTTTTTTGCCCATTCCACTCATTCTCCTCGATCTTGTAGACTACGTCGACCGGCTTGCGCAACTGGAGTAGAGGGAGTTTGTCTGCCATATTGAAACCGATTCCCGCAAAGCTGACGCCATCCTGCCGTAGCGAAATGCGAAGATGTACTTCTTTAACGATCTTGGAAAATCCGGAGTCTATCGCGCCACGGCAGATGAATTGGGGCCGGAGGTTGTCTGGACCAAACGGTTCCATTTGGCACATGATGTTATAGAGACCCCACTTAATATCCTTTAGTGAAAGTTCAGCGTCGATAACGATCTCTGGGACGAGCATCTCTGGGTCGATAGTGGATGCGACCACCTCTTCAAACTTTTGCCTGAACGCATCTACCTGTTCTAGTTCGAGCGTCATTCCGGCTGCAGCGAAGTGACCACCATATCCCAGTAGATGATCGCGGCAAGCGTGGATTGCCTCGTATAGATTAAAGCCGGGTACACTCCTCGCACTTCCAGAAGCATAGTCGCCGGACTTTGTGAGTACGATGGTGGGCCTATAATAATGTTCAATCAATCTAGACGCTACGATGCCAACGACTCCTTTGTGCCAGTGTTCCTGGTAAACCAATGTAGACTTCCTGCCAAGCCACTCATCGTTTCCACTAATGAGCGCCAGGGCCTCGACGGTGATCGTACTGTCTGCTTCCTTCCGA
Organism: Chitinophagaceae bacterium; assembly: GCA_014379965.1. GTDB lineage: Bacteria > Bacteroidota > Bacteroidia > Chitinophagales > Chitinophagaceae > VBAT01. Next base: position 5,255 of record JACMKU010000098.1, on the reverse strand, counting down.
TCGGTATTATCACTGTGAAGCATCTCCGCATAATGCAGGGCTTCATCATAATCTAAAGCCACGAACATCTGAACTGCCTTTCGCGCGTCATCCATACGACCGGCTGCGTTGACACGAGGGGCGATCATGAACACTAGATTGGTGATGTGTAATTCTGTAACAATGCTGCTGAGGTTCATTAGCGCCTTTATGCCATTGTTCGGTGAGGTGTTTGCCTTTTTCAATCCATGCCATGCGAGTATGCGGTTTTCACCGGTCATGGGTACGATGTCGGCTGCGATTGCAGTTGCTACGAGATCGAGATATTCATATACGGCATCATCACCAAGATCGAATTGAGGCGCAAGTGCAGAGATGAGTTTGAAACCAACACCGCATCCGCAGAGTTCTTTGTAAGGGTAAGGACAATCCTTCTGTTTCGGATTTAATATGGCTACAGCATTTGGAAGAATGTCATCGGGCTGATGGTGATCACACACGATGAAATCGATGCCGAGCGTTTTCGCATAGCCGATGAGTTCCGCCGATTTAATGCCGCAGTCGAGTGCGATGATTAATGTGAATCCATTTTCAAAAGCAAAGTCAACCCCGGCCTTACTTACACCATATCCTTCACGGTAGCGATGAGGTATGTAAAAATCAAGCGCTGAATGAACTTTCCGGAGAAACTGGTACATGCAGGCAACGGCGGTGGTCCCGTCCACATCGTAATCGCCGAACACAAGAATCTTTTCCTGATTACGAGTAGCTAATAAAATTCTCTCAACCGCTTTGTCCATGTCTTTCATCAACCATGGATCGTGAAGGTCGGATAGCTGTGGGCGGAAGAATGCTTTGGCGGACTCGAAACTATCTATACCGCGATGTGCGAGAATTTTGCAGAGTGCTGGATGAATATTGAGTGCTTGCCGGAGTGTTTCCGTTCTCTGAGCATCCGGGGTTAATATCTTCCACCTTTTTTGCATGGCCGCTCCATCCGATTTAGTATTTCCGATCGGTAACGTATAATACCAGGTCTTCGAGGCCTTTGCGGATGGGGCTTTCGGGAAATTCATGCAGGATGGCGATTGCCTCAGCCTTGAAACCGTTCATTTTTTCCGTAGCATAGGCGATGCCGCCTGCTTCCTCCACCTTTCCAATGACCCATTTCACCTTTTCTTTATCCTGGTTTTGGTTCTTTACGATATATATGATCTGTCTTCTCGTCGTCTTGTCGATATTATTAAGTGTATAGATCAGCGGCAGTGTTAGTTTCTTCTCCTTAATGTCATTTCCAGTTGGCTTGCCTACATTGTCGCTGGTGTAATCGAAAAGGTCGTCTTTAATTTGAAACGCCATACCCGTTTTTTCACCGAAAAACCTAAGTTTTTCCGCAATTTTTTCATCGTTGCTCGTAGACCATGCACCGGCCGAACAAGCAGAAGCAAGAAGGGACGCTGTTTTGTTCTTAATTATTTCGAAATAGATTTCTTCTTTTAAGTTAAGAGACCTTGCTTTTTCAATTTGTAATAATTCGCCTTCACTCATTTTCCTAACGGCATCCGAAAGAATATGAAGGATGCGGTAGTCGTTATGATCGAGTGATAGGAGCAACCCTTTCGCTAGTAAGTAATCCCCAATCAGCACATTGGCCTTAGCTTTCCACAGCGCATACGTAGAAAAAAATCCCCTTCTTTCCATAGAATCGTCTACAACATCATCATGTACGAGGGTCGCCGTATGTAAAAGCTCAACGAGTGATGCGGCTCGATAAGCCGGCTCATTGACGGGTCCACATAATTTGGCAGAAAGCAGCACAAACATAGGCCGGAGTTGTTTCCCCTTGCGTTTCACGATGAAACGCATGATCCGATCCAGCAGGGGAGTGTGGCTTTTGACGGCCTCTTTGAAACGCGTTTCAAAAATATTTAATTCATCTTGGATGAGGTGGATCGGTAATTGCATGTTAAAGCCAGCAATTTACGGCGCAAAAAGATAACGAGTCAAAAATCACCAGATGTAGTTTTTGATCCAAGTAGGTATTATAAAAAAATCAAACTTGATCCGAAATAATTTTTGCAAAAATTTGGTAATTAATGAGTAAGTCATATTTTTGCGCCATATTAGGACACTGTTTTCGTAAAATCTTAATCCTTAGTTATGGCAAGCAAAAAGTACACACTCTTAGCAGGCTTCCTCTGCCTGTTATTCTCTTCCGTATTCTCCCAAGTTGAAAAGCGTTCTTATGAGGACTCTACCGTGATTCCCGCTAAAAGAATGCCTCAGCACACTGAATTTTTGAATGGAACCAACAATTTTCCCGCAAAACCTCGTAATCAATGGGAAATTGGTGTTAAAGCCGGTCTCTTTCACGTAAGTGGCGACGTTCCTGCAAAATTCCTTTCTCCCGGTTTCGGTCTACATGTAAGAAAAGCAATTGGTTATGTCTTTTCGCTTAGGTTAGAGTACATGTATGGTATCGGTAAGGGTTTACATTGGAGATGGAATGAAAACTTCGGCAAGAACACACCATGGGTCACTGCGGGTTACAGACCTGCCGGTTCGCCTGGTCAGGAGCCAGTTTTCTACAACTACAAAACAAATGTCCAGGATCTCTCGCTTCAGGGTATTATCACACTAAACAATATTCGCTTCCACAAATCCAAGACAGGATTTAACTTCTATGCAATCGTCGGTATCGGCGGTACTGTATATGATACGAAGCTCAACCTTCTCGATGACAACGGTGTCAAGTATGACTGGAGGACGATCCCCCAAGGTGAATACAAGGATCGTAAGGATACGAAAGATGCAATCAAGGACCGTCTTGATGATTCATATGAAACAGCTGCTCAGAACCAAGGCCCACGTAGACCAAAGCTTTTTGGTAATACGTTCAAACCTTCAGGAACTGTCGGAGCTGGTATTGCTTTCAAACTTAGCAACAGGATTAATATCGCATTGGAAGATCGTATTACTATCGTAAAGGATGATCTTCTTGATGGTCAGCAATGGCAAGAGCATGCATTCGGTGATGCAGTTCTTACACCAGACTACGATTCATACAATTACCTTTCTCTTGGTTTGAACTTTAACCTGGGCGCAAAATCTGTTGAGCCACTATGGTGGGTTAACCCATTGGATTATGCCTATGCAGAAATTCGCAATCCAAAGATCATGAGGTTACCAAAACCAGTATTGCCTGATGCCGATGGCGATGGTGTTACTGATCAATTCGACCAGGAGCAGACTCCTGCAGGTTGCCCAGTTGATACACACGGTGTAAGCCGCGATACTGATGGTGATGGTGTACCTGATTGTAAGGATAAAGAACTTGTCACTCCAACTTATTGCCAGCCTGTTGATGCGGATGGTGTTGGTAAGTGCCCAGTTGCCTGCCCAGATTCAACTTGCCCAGGATGGGGACAAAGAGATATGAACGAGTGCGCTGATAAATTGGGTTCATTGCCAAGCATATCATTCAGAGCAGGTTCAAACGCTTTGACTGACGACGCTAAGGCAGTATTGGCCACAGTGGCAGTAAGACTCCGCAACTCACCTGAGTGTAAGGTTGTTGTGATCGGTTATTGCGCTTCTGATAAGAAACAACAGCAGTTAAGCTGGGATCATGTGAACAAGGTGATCACTCACCTGGTAGAAAAGGAGGGTATAAGCGCCGACCGCTTTATCTTCAACTACGGCCAGGAAGGCGGTGATTGTAACACAGTTGATCTTCGCGGTGCTGCTTCAGGGGAAGAAGGACCAAACACAGTGGCTCCTCCACACCCTAACCTCCGTAAGAAATAAGTAGGTGATTACTTTTTGCTGATAGATTAAGACCCTCCCCTTTTGGGGAGGGTTTTTTTTCCAGTAGGGGGCCAGAAAGAACTGGCAGTGAGAGGGTAAGAGGTTCTTTACCAAAAGCTTAACTCTGACTGTTTGGTCGCTTATCTTTTTTACATAAGATTTGCCCGTATCAATTAACTTTGCAAACCTTTATGCGCTTTATACCAATCGTCATAGCTCTCTTTTTCCTGGCCAGTTGCAGCAAGGGAATTACCAAGATTCTTAAAAGCCCAGATCCCGAGTACAAGCTCCGCATGGCGGAACAGTATTTTGTGAAGAAGAAATATGCGAAGGCACAGGTAATCTATGAAGATGTGATGCCTTATTATAAGACACGCGCGGAGTTCGAAGACATTTACTACAAGTATGCCTATGCGGCTTATCACCAGGCTGACTATATGAATGCGGAGAACCTGTTCAAGAGTTTTCTCGAGATCTTTCCAAATAGTGCGAAGTCGGAAGAGGTGGATTATATGAGGGCTTATTCATTTTTCAAACAGTCGCCTAAGCCGGAGCTCGACCAGACGAATACGATCAAGGCAATGGGGATGATGCAGACCTTCATCAATACACACCCTGGATCAGCACGAAATAAGGACGCTTCGGACATCATCGATATCTGCAGGGGCAAGTTGGAGATCAAAGATTTTAAGAGTGCGCAATTGTATTACGATATGGGTCAATTTCGGGCTGCGGGTGTAGCATTTGCGGCCGTGCTTAATTCATATCCCGAATCAGTGAAGGCTGATGAATACAAGCTGATGATCATAAAATCTTATTACAGGTATGCGGAGTTGAGCGTCGAAGAGAGGAAGCCTGAGCGATTCGAACAAGTAATCGATGAGGTACACGATTTCGTTGACCGTTTCCCTGAAAGCAAGCTGCGTAAAGACGCGGAGAGTTACATGAACCTATCACAAACACAAATAAAAACTTTATCGAATGAGCAAGTTAAGACGCCAGCTTAGTGCCGGTATAACGAACAATGTCGAAACGAAGAGCCTTGATGATATTAAGAGCAAGACTGGAAATATTTACGAGTCAATCGCCATCATAGGTAAGAGGGCTAACCAGATCAATATTTCTCTTAAGGAAGAATTGCATAACAAACTTGACGAGTTTGCCAGCCATACTGATAGCCTTGAGGAAATCCATGAGAATAAGGAGCAGATAGAAATTTCACGTGCGTATGAGAGGATGCCGAATCCGGCGTTGCTCGCAACACAGGAATTCATGGAAGACAAGGTCTATTTCCGCAGGGGAGAAGATGAGTTGTTTAGCTAAGCTATTCAAACAATATATTCAAGCGATCCCAGCTACGGGGTCGCTTTTTCTATTTAGAGGGATTCACGCCAGGGAAATGGGAATTGGGAATCGGGAATTGGGAATCGGGCATTGCGAATTCGCAGGTATTTTTCGATCGAAAAGCC
>JACMKU010000097.1 GCA_014379965.1 Chitinophagaceae bacterium | reverse complement strand
TAAACGTTGCTTTATATGCTCATTTGGTGTACATAAAAGCTCATGATAATTTCTCACTACATCAACGACCTGCTGACTCAGGGAAAGTACTGCTTCAGCGGTGTGGAGGCAGTTCAGGCGCTTGGTTCTGGCGTTATTGCTACTCGTGCGGCTCTGCGCCGCTTGCGGCATAAAGGCGAGATTGCCATGCCGTTTCGGGGCTTCTATGTAATTGTGCCACCAGAGTTGAGAACCCTGGGATGTCTGCCTGCCAACCAGTTTATGCCTTCGCTGATGGCTCATCTGGAAGAACCATACTACGCGGGACTGCTTACCGCAGCGGAGCATCATGGTGCAGCGCACCATCGCCCTCAAGCTTTTCAGGTTGTGGTAAAGCGATCCCGTCCTGGAATCACGTGTGGCGGCGTGCGGGTTGATTTCATCTCCCGAAAAAATGTTGCTGCAATACCCACCCAGGATTTCAAGACTCCACGCGGTTACCTAAAGGTTTCCACTCCTGAAGTTACTGCTTTTGATTTAGCCGGATACCCGCACCATGCCGGAGGACTGGACAATGCCATCACAGTATTAAGCGAGTTGGCTGAGTTCATTGATGCCGCGAAGCTGGCAAGTATCACTGAGCTATCCCCGGTAGCATGGTCCCAGCGACTCGGGTATTTGTTGGAGTTAATAGGCGAAACTGAGTTGGCTGATGGATTGGCCGAATATGTGAGCAGCAAGGAGGCAGTACCTATTCCACTCTCCCCGACACAACCTCACAAAGGGGTGCGCCAGGATATGCGCTGGCGACTGTTTCCAAATGAAAAGGTAGAACCGGAATTATGATCCCACTCGACTACATCACCGCCTGGCGAACCCATGCACCTTGGCCGCAATTGTCACAGGTAGAACAGGACCTGATTATCTGCCGGGCTTTAGTGGATATGTATAGCCATCCACTTCTGGCGGAAAGTCTTGCTTTTCGCGGCGGGACAGCCCTGTTCAAACTGCATCTCTTGCCAGCACGTTATTCTGAAGATATTGACCTGGTGCAGATGAAACCGGGGCCAATCGGTCGGGTCATGGATGCAGTGCAGGAAAAGCTGAATCCCTGGGCTGGGTGTTCCCAAACGGAAACAGTCTGAGGGGAGGGTAACTCTAATGTGGCGGGTGGAATCAGAAGAAGGGTTACCGCTTCGGTTGAAAGTTGAGATCAACTCCCGCGAGCACTTTACGGTACTGGGGTATCAGCCGTTCAAATTCGAGATGGTTTCCCGCTGGCACACCGGAACTGCGACTATCTCAACGTATGGCATTAATGAATTACTCGGGACCAAACTACGTGCCCTCTACCAGCGGAAAAAGGGTCGGGATCTGTTCGATCTGTGGTATGCCGCACAATCACTTGAGGTCAGCCCAGAGGCCATAGTGTCCTGTTTCTTGCGCTATCTGGAACATGAAGAACATCAGGTGTCACGCGCTGAATTTGAGCTGAACTTGTTTGGGAAACTAAATGACAGGCGGTTTCTTGATGATATTGGCCCACTGCTTACTACTGGGTCGTCGTGGGACTACCGGGCGGCGACACGCTATGTATTGCAGGTACTGGCTCCATTGATGCCGGGAGATCCTTGGGTTAAAACAATAGAGCAAATACAATCCTTAAATGATAAGTAAGCTGATACCGGATTTGTCGTGTAATTCGTTGACAATTAATACAGGGAGTGTCCCTGTTTACTCCTAGAAAGTTCCACGGAGGTCTGATTAACTCAAATTAGTGCCATTTTCCAACCTTCTCAGTCATTAGGACGTATCTTGTCGCACCTCCATGGTATGTTAATTCGTACTGCTTGATGGACTGATTGAGGCCGGAATTTTTTAAAAGATCTGCGGTAAAATGGTAAACTGGAAATTCACTTCTAACTGAGAAATATCCAGCATTTAAGGCTATAGGGGGGAGCAATGGCAAAATCTAAATTTAAACGAGGGCTTAGTTCTAAAACATTACCAGCAGTTAAAGCGTTTCTTAAAACCGAGATAGGACAGTCTCTTAAAAACAATAATTGTTTTCAAATCTGCATTAGGGATGAGTACATCAATGTGTATTACAACGGCTGTTCAATCTTGAAATTTACTCCAAGCACGGACAAATATGAGATTCACCATAAATATACGAAAGAACCAAAGTCAAAACTATATATAGAACTAGAACAAAAAGGTAATGATTGGGTTGTTAATAATTTTAGTTTAAATGACCTTATTAAAAAACCTGATTCGTACGTTGGCCCGTATTTTTGCGGTGAAAAAAAATATTTAGCGCAGTACTTAAAATCAGACCAAGCACCGGCGATTATTGATCTGGAAGTTGCTTATACATGCAGGGCCAGCACAACAAAAAAACGAGATTTTGTGGCTAAGAGAATTGACCTAGCTGTTATTGAGAATAGTAAGCTGAGGTTGATCGAGGTTAAAATAGATACTGACAGTAGGTTAAGATCTGAAAACGATGGTGATCAAAAAATCTTAGGCCAAATGAAGTCCTATTGTGAGTTTATCAAGAATGAAACGCCAAATATTGTCTCCTCTTACAAAACGATTGCGCAAAACATTATCGATTTAGACTTGGTACACAAAATGGGTGGCACTCCTAAATTCACAATTGATAACTTATCTGCTTTTATAGCAAATAATGACTGCTTTGATCCTGATCCAGAGCTTCTTGTTGTTGAAACAGGCAAAAGTAAAATTGGCAGAAACGATGTAAACCATTGGAGTCGGCTATTGTCACAATTTGAAAAATTAGGTGTTCAGCCTCCACGTACTTGGGACGCGCTAAATCCTGACTGTATTTCGTAGTTACGTCAGTACAATGTGGATTTAACGATGACAATAGCATCAGAAAACAACGATGATTACCACTGCCCGTTTTGACAAGGCCATAAAGATTACGAGTTGATCTGGCATGAATTGGCCGAAACCAACGTCTGCCTCGGCTGCCGCCATGAAATCGATTGCAGTCTTGACTTTGATGAACAACCGACTGCCGATAATTATAACTGTTACGATACGATTGAGCGACTGATGCAACGATTAGGGATTAGTTACGCAGAGTTGCAGCAGCGACATCAAAAGCTTGAGGCAGTGGATAATTTCCCCTAACGATCATGTAGAAGAGAACCGTATGCAATCAAATGAGTCCACCCATAATATCTACGCCAATGTTTTTTCGTGGAGCTATGCATGCGATCAGCTGAACCCAAGCGAAGTTGGTTGTGGGGCAACTCAGAGTCTCCATCTTGATACAATGACCGAACAGAGTGACATCCTTCAGGAGCCAATGCCCCTTGGACTCTGCATTGTCCACGACAGTAAAGACTTCAACTGGAAACCACCGGTGTTACCTTGGGAACTGGATTTGATTCATGCTCAAGAAGAGCCGCCAATTCCAAGATGTCTGGAAGCTGTAATAACCCTGGCAGAGCTGCCATTTCGAGACATCAAGAAGAGTTTGTTTCTTACAGCCAAATCAACAGCAGCATCCGTGCAGGTGAAGTTGGCTATCCAAGAGAAAATTACGGCGCAGCCTGATGGTGTTTCGGAGCGCAGCTTCGCGATTGTCGAATTTGGCTATACATTGAACCATCAGAAGGAAAGCAAGTGAAGCTTACCATTCATCGCGGTACCCAGGAAATCGGTGGCAGTTGTGTGCAAGTCACGTCGGGCAATTGTTCCATTTTGCTTGATGCCGGTTCACCACTTGGAGAAAGCCGTACGGATGTTGATCTGGGTAAAATTGACTTCAGTGATGTCTTCATAAGTCATCCCCACCAGGATCATTTTGGTCTGATAGAAAACCTAGGGAGCGACAAGACTGTTCACATCGGCGAGACAGCTCGCCAGCTGGTCGAGACGACACGAATTTTTCTCGGCAAACCGCCACTAACCAACTCCTTTAGCCCGCTGAATAATCGAACCTGGGTAGATCTAGGGCCAGACTTTCGTGTCATGCCATACCTTATGGATCACTCTTGCGTTGATGCCTTTGGTTTTCTCATTGAAGCAGGTGGGAAACGACTTTATTATAGTGGCGACTTTCGAGCCCATGGAAGACGAAAGCAAGCCTTTGACTGGTTCCTGAACGACCCGCCTCGTGACATTGATCTGCTTCTTATGGAAGGGACAATGATGGGGCGAGACAATACCGCTTTTG
>JACMKU010000096.1 GCA_014379965.1 Chitinophagaceae bacterium | reverse complement strand
TTTTTCTATGATGGGATGTTTATTTATTTAGATTCTGTTCGGTTTACTTTTGAAAATGATCTTTTAGTTGAATATAATTTGGACTTCTTCAAATTACCTCAATTAAAATTTCCAATATTAATTAAGGATCTAGAAGAAAGGGAGATCTCAAATAATACTCCAATGAATCGAATGATAATGTTGCTTAACGTTTTAAAAATTAAATATAAAAATATTCACGTTTCTTCAGCGGATTATTTGATATTACAAACTGAAAATAGAGTTAATATTTACTTTGATTTGGATGATGGAAAATTATATAGAATTGGAAAATTAGATTCTAGTATTTAAGTATATAAACTTTCCACAGTCATGGATTCAATTCGTTGTCCTCTGAAAGATGAAACCGTATGCGTCTTGCCAGGAGGAGAAAGAAGACTTATAACTTTATAGCACCCGACAGCGCCGCTAATTGCGCTAATTAACGCTAATTGAATTTCGTAAATAGCGCCTTGCTCCCTTACGAAGAATGAAACCTTGTACCTCTATATTGAAGCCTTTCTTTAGAGGCACCTAGTTCTTTTCCTCTCTTTTCCCTACCTTTGCCGCCCTGAAAAATGGACCAAAACTCATGTTTGCCTTGAGAAGCAATCCAAAATCTAAAATCTAAAATCCACAATCGTAAAATGGCTGGCGAAAAGGTAATCTTCTCCATGGAGGGCGTCTCCAAAATCTATCCACCTAGTAAACAGGTACTTAAAAACATCTGGCTCTCCTTTTTCTACGGTGCCAAGATCGGCGTGCTCGGTCTCAACGGCTCCGGGAAATCAAGCCTTCTGCGCATCATCGCCGGAAAAGACAATAATCACCAGGGCAAAGTCTGGTTCGATGGTGACTATAAAATCGGCCTCCTCGAGCAGGAACCCGTCCTCGATCCTACAAAAACCGTCCGCCAGACTGTCGAAGAAGGCGTTCAGCACATCGTCGACCTGGTCAATGAATACGAAGCCATCAACCTCAAACTCGCCGAACCCATGGACGACGACGAGATGATGAAGACCATCGAACGCCAGGGCGAACTGATGGAAAAGCTCGATCACTTCAATGCATGGGAGCTCGATCATAAACTTGCAACCGCAATGGAATCACTTCGTTGCCCACCGGAAGATGCACTGATCGGTGTGCTATCAGGAGGAGAGCGCAGACGCGTTGCACTGACACGATTACTTCTTTCTCAGCCCGATATCCTGTTGCTCGATGAGCCTACCAACCACCTCGATGCCGAGAGTGTATTGTGGCTCGAACAGTTTTTGAAAAATTTCCCGGGTACTGTTATCGCAGTAACGCACGATAGATATTTCCTGGATAATGTTGCCGGCTGGATCCTTGAGCTTGACAGAGGAGAAGGAATTCCATGGCAAGGAAATTACTCTTCATGGCTTGAGCAAAAAGCAAAGCGCATGGAACAGGAAGAGAAAGTAGAATCAAAAAGAAAGAAAACACTGGATCGCGAATTGGAATGGATCCGCATGTCACCAAAGGCGAGACAAGCAAAAGGAAAAGCGCGTCTCAATGCATACGATCAATTACGTAATGCAGAAATCAAAGAGCGCGAAGCAAAACTCGAACTCTTTATTCCACCGGGTCCGCGTCTTGGTGATATCGTCATCGAAACAAGCAATCTCACGAAAGGCTTCGGCGACCGGTTGCTGATCGAAAACTTCACATTCAAAGTTCCGAAGAACGCCATCGTCGGCATCATTGGCCCTAACGGTGTTGGTAAATCAACACTCTTCAAAATGATCATGGGTGAAGAAAAACCCGATGGTGGAACAATCACGATCGGCGATACTGTGCAGTTGAGCTATGTAGACCAGGCCCATAAAGACCTCGACCCGGAGAAAACAGTTTATGAAGTTGTCGGCGGTGGAAATGAAATCATTACCGTCGGTGCATCACAAGTAAACGTGCGCGCCTACATAGGCAAATTCAATTTCAATGGTGCCGATCAACAAAAGAAAGTCGGGCTACTTTCCGGTGGAGAAAAAAACAGGGTTCAGCTCGCCATCACATTACGCGAAGGAGGCAATGTGCTCTTACTCGATGAACCTACAAACGACATCGATATCAACACACTCCGCGCACTTGAAGAAGCGCTCGAAAATTTTGCAGGATGTATATTAGTCATCTCCCACGACCGGTGGTTTATTGACAAACTCGCCACCCACATTCTCGCTTTCGAAGACGAAGGAGAAATCATTTTCTTCGAAGGAAATTTTGAAGACTACGAAGAAGCAAAGAAAAAACGCCTCGGTGATATCACACCCAAGCGTCCACGGTTTAAGAATATGATCAGCTAGAACCCACGCTCATCCTTTTCGTGAATCGTGAGGCGTGAATCGTGAGTGTAATTAAAAAATAAGAACGGACAAGTTGCAACTTGCCCGTCCTTATTTTTTAAATTAGTCTTATAGTTTAGTTCTCACGGCTCACGGCTCACGGCTCACGTCTCAAGTTCTCACTTTCTCACTTTCTCACACCCCGATCTTAAGCGTATAGGCAGTAACTCTGTTGCCGAAGAAAGTCGGAATAATAATCAGGTCTTTCTCCTCGATCACTTCGATATCTGCAGAATTGAGTTTCGCATCCTGCGTGTCGAGCACTTCCGTCACTCTTCCTTTATCATCGATATAGTAAACCTCACCACCCCAGTTGGAAACAAGCCATCCATTGCGGTAGCGCTCGATACCATCACCATTGGGGATTTCAGATGCGACCTGATGAACAGACTTGTCGCCAATATTCATCGTATATACATTCCCTGATTCATATCCCGACAACATGAATGTATTGCCATCGACATAGATTCCGTTGATACCACCGATAGTCGTATCTGCATACATAGAAGTTACTTTTCCATTCTGCAGCATATGGATCGTTCTTTTATCTGAATCAGTAAAGTAGACGATGCTGTCAGGGGTAGCAGCAACATCATTGAGAAATGAAGATCCGGCCACCTTCCAGGTATTTGTTGTTTTACCTGTTTTGGTATCCACCGCTTTGATCCGGTCTATGTCTGTAACATATAGTGTGTTACCAACGATAGCCATTCCCTTCGGCGCATCAAATCCTTTCGCCCACTTGAGGTTAATGACCTTGCCATCAAGCCCTACTTGCGAAATGAAACCATCACCATCTTTTTTATTAGGCGGCACACCTCCGATATTAGATACATATAACACGTTCGTCGCAGGATCATAAAGCACAGATTCCGGTGTCTTGAACATCGTATCCGTTTCCCATGCTTTGGTTAACGATGGCACCAGGATAACTTCGGTGTCTTGTTTGATCGCAGAAGTATCAGTGGTTTCACTTACAGTAACAGTGGTCGACCGCTTGCAGGAAAAGGTAATGAATGCAGTAAATAGGGAGAATAGAATGATCCGGTACATAGTCAGTGGTTTTATCAGGATATAAAATAGCCTTAGCTACCTCACTAACAGACAGAGGGGAAAGTTGTTGAATGGGTGTAACAAAATGATGTGTGGATAACTACCTGGAGCCCCTGATACTCAGCCCCTCCGGACAGTGTGGCACACCTAGGTGTGCCACACCTAAAGTGTGCCACACTGGCTTGGTGGAATATGGAAAATACCAGGTCATGGGTCCCGATAGTTATCGGAATCGGGATCGGGATCGAAACGACTATACACTCCCGTACTGCTTATCATAGTACTCCTTGTAAGTCCCATCTGTCACCCGTCGGACCCACTCCTCATTGTCCATATACCAGTCGATGGTTTTTTTCAAACCTTCCCTGAACTCTGTTGCAGGTGTCCAGCCCAGTTCTTTTTCAACCTTACTGAAATCAATAGCATAGCGGTGATCATGACCCGCCCGGTCTTTCACAAACCGGATCAATTCTTCTGAGCTGCCCAATAAGCGGCCCGACTTGTCATCCATCAATTTGCAAAGTGTGCGCACGAGCTCAATGTTTTTCCACTCGTTGCCACCACCTAGATTGTAGGTCTCTCCGACTTTACCTTTGTGGTAGATCACATCAATCGCTTCGGCATGATCTCCTACATAAAGCCAGTCGCGCACATTAGTTCCTTCACCATACACAGGCAAGGGCAGGCCCTTGTCAATATTTCGGATCATCAGCGGGATCAGCTTTTCAGGAAACTGGTTGGGGCCATAATTATTACTGCAATTACTGATCACAGCAGGAAATCCATAGGTCGCATGATAAGCACGGACTAAATGATCACTCCCTGCTTTCGACGCTGAATACGGACTGCGCGGACTGTAGGGTGTTGTTTCGGTAAAATATCCATCATCACCTAATTCACCAAAAACTTCATCTGTAGAGATGTGATAAAACTTACCATCAATACCCGATTCTTTCCAATGACGGCGGGCGCAATCAAGCATAGTCGCCGTACCTAATACATTGGTCCGCACAAATGAGATCGGATCTGTAATCGAACGATCCACATGTGACTCTGCAGCCAGGTGAATGATCCCGTTGACATGATAATCACGGAGCACCGTTTGCACATGCGCAGCATCCATGATGTCACCCTGGATGAAAATATAGTTTGGTTTGTTTTCAACATCTCTCAGATT
>JACMKU010000095.1 GCA_014379965.1 Chitinophagaceae bacterium | reverse complement strand
TTTACATTCTCCATGAATTTTTCATTCGATACTCTCCATGCAAATGCCATGGCCGGGAAAATGCCCCAGCGCTTACCGGGTGCAAACTTATTAGACGCATCGGCGCGAGCTGTCAACGTGAACAGATACTTGCTCTTTAATTGGTAAAATGCCTGCCCGAAGAAAGACATCAGGTTGTCACCTGGACCATCGAACGTCTCATAACGATCGGGAGTTCCAAGAGCCATGTTGGCAAATAGCCTCTTTGGCTGAAGACTCGCATCGAAGAATTTCGAGCGATTGAATATGGTCGATACTGTACCTGCAAGTATCTCCTGGCCGAGGATGAAATTGAAGTCGTGGATATTTCGGCTCTTAAACCTATAGTTAGCTGTATTCGACCAGCGATATCTCTTATTATGATAGGTAGTGATCTCGCCGAGCGGAAGGTTGCCTCCTACGTTGCGTGATTCGCCCGTCAGTGGACCATAATATCTCTTATTGTCACCGTAGATCAACTCGAGACCAAACTCGGAACGAAGCGTCAGGTTCCTGATGCCGCTCCATGAAAGGGCTGCGTTCGAATTGAATGTGCGCTCTACTCTTTTGCGATAGTCCTGGGCAGCGAGTTCAACAGGATTGATCAGGCTTTTTAAGAATTGCTCATACTCGTCGTCCGGACCGGATGATGTTGGATCGATCGCGATCTGGTCGGCGATCCCATTGACAGGGCGCGTGGTGATGCCGTCAGATGTCCTGAGACTTGAGCCACCAGACGTACCGGCTCCATCCACTACCGTGTTGGAGAACCTTGAGCCAATGTCGAATTTGAATGACTTCGATATCTCGTGATTGAGTTTGAAGTTAGTGTAGGTTCTATTGTATCCCGAACCAACGAGGATACCATTATCCTTGTTGTTGGTAACGCTGAAACTGAATTTCGTCTTGTCGGTTCCACCCGTCAGGGCAACGTTGTGTTGCTGCGAGTAGGCAATATCTCCGAACAGCTCTTCCTGCCAATCGGTACCTTTCTGTGCCTTGTATAATTCGAGGTCATCGTAGACGCCGAAGTATTTGGTAAAGTTATCGAGGTCCGATTGTGACCTGATGCGTGCATATTCATACTGAGCGAGTACGAACTCGTATGGCGACAGCACTTTTAATTTCTTTGGAAGGGTCCTGCCCTGGAGATAACTATTAAATGACACTGATGTCTTTCCGCCTTTGGCACTCTTTGTTGTGATGATCACAACGCCATTTGCTCCGCGTGCACCATAGATGGCGGTTGAAGAAGCGTCTTTCAGGATGTCGATCGTTGCGATGTCTGTAGTAGCAATCTCATTGATGCTTGAAACGGGAAAACCGTCAACGATATATAAGGGCGAGTTGTCCTGCGTCACTGAACCACCGCCTCTGACGCGTATGACGATCTCGGCACCTGGAGCGCCGTCTGTTGTCGTCACCTGCACGCCTGCAAGCCTGCCCGTCATTGCCTCGGCAACACTGGATACTGGTATTTTTTCTACATCTCTGCCGGCCATTGAAGATGTCGCGCCAGTAAGGTCTCTTTTCTTCACGGTAGTATAGCCCACAACTACTACGTCGTCTAGTGTGGAAACACTTTTCTCCATCTTGATATCTAAATCGGCATTCGTCGCGACCAGGGTAATAGCATTAAATCCGGAAGACGTAAGCACCAATTCAACCTTGCCGGTAGCTGGTACCTGGATGGTGAAGTCTCCCACGGAATTGGTCTGGGTGGTGGTAAAGGTGCCCTTCAGCAACACATTCACTCCCTGGAGGGGAAGACCGGCTTCATCAGTCACCCTGCCTTTCACCTGTCGGGTCTGCGCTAAAAGTTCGGAAGTACAGAGGCAGCTAAGCAATAACAACAGCCCTGTTCCCCATGTTTTCAAAATTCTTGTCATAACAAAAGCAGTTTTTTTAGTATACTATTATACCCGGCGATACCAATACAGGTTTCGGCGCAGGATCAAATGGGTCTTACGAAGTCTGACAAACAATCAGCATTTGACGACGAATCCCAAATTCAAAGGGTGGTGAAAATGCAATAGGATGTAAGAAAGGATAGGAAGAGCCAATTCGTTCCGGAGATAGGTGGAACGCGGATCTACTAGTGAGAAATTCAAACAATCTTTTCATTCCGGCAAGCATTTTCGTGAAGCAACCTGATCCAGCATCGGGCAAATGGCAATATGCGCTGGAACCGTTAACAAGTCTACGCAGAAGTTGTGGCCTACAGCGCGTTTTGATCCTTTTTATTTACGCAATCGTTCCCGGTAAAGTTATCATTTATAAAGCCTTAGCATGTCGAATCTGACCATTAGGTGACTCCTTTTCGTTGATCAAAATCATCTTTATCAGCAGTTGTTACAAGGCAATTTGCTATTGAACCTGCCTTTGAATCCTAATGCTATGAAACCGTACCTTTATGAATAGTAATATGTATGTGTCTGCGCTATCAATATTTACCCGATGAAGTTTGAAGCTGTTACCATAAAAGATATCGCAAAGGCATTGGGCCTCTCCACTTCTACTGTGTCGCGGGCGTTGAGGGATAGTTATGAGATCAGCCCTGAAACCAAGAAGCTTGTGCTGGAATACGCAGCGAAGATCAATTATCATCCCAACCCGATTGCCCTCAGCTTAAAAGAACGCAGGAGCCATTCTATTGGGGTGATCGTCTCGGAGATCGCTAACAGCTTTTTCTCGCAGAGTATCGATGGCATCGAATCCATCGCCTACAAGAACGGTTACAACGTCATCATTTCCCAGAGTCGTGAATCCTTCGAAAGGGAAGTGATCAACCTGAACTACCTGACCTCCCGCTCTATTGATGGCTTGTTAGTTTCGGTAGCGGCAGAGACAAAGGACTTCAGCAATTTTAAAGAACTACATGACCGCGGCATGCCTATTGTTTTCTTCGATCGTGTGGTAAATGAAATCAATACGCATAAGGTAATTGTCGACAACTATAAAGGTGCGTATGATGCAACCAGGTATTTGATCGAAAGTGGTTACACCAACATCGCCGCGGTGGCGAATAACGAGGTGCTTTCTATTACCAAAGACAGAATTGCGGGGTATAAAGCTGCGTTAGCCGATCATCATGTTCAGGAAAGGGACGCTTATATAAGGTATTGTGCGCATGGCGGGTTATTGTCAAGCGAGGTCGAAGAGGTTGTTGCAGACCTGGTGAGTCTCGATCCGCGTCCTGACGCCATTCTCGCCCTTTCGGATAAGCTAACTACTGGGTGTTTACGCATATTGAAGGCAAAGAATCTGAAAATCCCGCATGACATAGGTCTGATTGGGTTTTCCAATTCGGAAATTACGGAGCTCATCGAACCTCCGCTCTCCATCATCAAGCAACCTGCTTTCGAAATGGGGGAAATTGCAACCGATCTCCTATTGCAATTAATTGAAAGCAAGAGACCCGTTACTGATTTTGAAACGAAAATGCTGGAACCACAATTGATCATTAGAGAATCGGCGAAGAGAAAGAGAGCGGGTGCGAGTGCGGGGAGCCAATAGGCAAAAGCAATTCTCGAAACAACTTGGCTATTGGCGATAAAATATTGACCGCTGATTGTCATGATTGTTATGATAAGGATGATATCCATCCTAATTATCATAACAATCATGACAATCAGCGGTCAATTCTTTCCTTCCCTTTTCTAATACTCTACCATCCTCCTGACAGAAGATCCATCGTCTCGAAACTCGAAAATGGCATAGGCGGGTGCGAATTCCTGGAAAGCGCCATTCCACCAATTGCCGGAGATCGCGCCGTTGCAATAATATTTTACCCCAAGGTATTCGAGTTCGTCCTGCAGGTGAATATGCCCGCTCAGACAGGCCTTTATGTTAGGGTATTGTCTGAACAACGCTTTCAAAGCGATGAAGTCTGTATGCATCAGGTTGCGCTGTATCTTCAGATCACCGTTGACCTCGGTTTTGTTGAAGAAAAGGCCAGCACAAATCGAGAGTATTGGTATGTGAGAAACGAAGCAGACGAACTTGTCTTTCGACTGCTCCAATTCCTTCTTAACCCAGTCAAGCTGCTCCGGATCTATATAGGCTATGTAACCTCCCGCTGGGTTTAGTTGTGTACTATCCAGTACTATGAAGTGCCACTTGCCTTTTGTGAAACTATAATATCGTTTTGGCAGCTGCAGGGTCTCAACAACCCAGACCTTGCCATACAACCTGTCCGACTCGGGCTTATCAGTCTTGATGAACCATCCCCAAACATCGTGGTTACCGATGCAGTGATAGATGGGAAGATTGTTCTCTGTCTTTAAGATCTTATGAAAAAGATCCCACTGGATTTGGGTTTTTTGTTTATCCGCATCTAATGCGTCCATGATGGAATCGCCGCCATTGATGATGAAGTCCACCTTGGGTTTCGACGATTGTACATGTTGGAGGGCGCGCGCCATGCCCGCTTCTGCGATGGGAGTAGGTTTTATGTGAATATCCGAGATGAAAGCGAATCGAAGCTTGTCTTTCTTTCCAGGTTCTTCATCGGTATATATATGGGGTAAAAGGCTGCCTCCAATCACGGCGGCCGTCTGTTGCAGGAACGTACTTCTCTTCATAAACTAAATTAAGAAGAGAAATTACAACATTGACGAATACACTATGCGGTTGGATGCAATTTTTTCAGGATCTTCTCCAACTGGTGATTGTGACGCATTGTATGATAAAGGAAAAAATGACACCACTCATGACGCGTCATCGGTCCGCTCCCAGGGATTTCAAATGCCAGGCATGTACGCGAAAGGTCCTGCGTATCGAGTGCATCCGCAATTCCTTTAGCAGAATCTGAGATTCGCTTTACTACGTCTTGCTTATCCAATGGATTGTCGGTGGGAAGTACAAACTCGGGGGACTTCATTTTCGTATTGAAATCGAGAAATGTAGCTTTGATCTGCCCTGACTTCTCGGTTGGAGATCTCTCAGTGGGTGCTGTAGGGCCTTGAACTACTTGGACGATGCCTGTCTGCGACCTCAGTATGTGATCAGCCACCTGTGCGGGGGTCCAACTCTTCTCGAATGGCACTACATTGATCTCCCTTTGATCAAAGGAAGAGAATAGTTGATGTAATTTTTCCATTGCCTCGTCGGTCTCCTGCTTCAGTGTTGCCGTTGATGTGTCTATGCCTGTTGTCATTGATTTTGATTATGTTGAATTATTCAAACAGAAGATTCACCTAAACTCAATCAACCCAATCAACTCAGTCAACTCAGTCAACCTTCTATAGTAAAGACTCCGCCTTAAGAACGTTAAACGTTAAACGCCTCTTACTGATTCCTCGTAAACTGCAAATTCGCACTCACCCTTACTTCATCCGACAGCATCTCCGTTGGTGACGAAGGAGAAATTCCGAAGTCACTCCTGCGAATAGTCGTCGATACACGGAAACCGGCTACCGTCTGTTTGGTTACAGGATGAATGACCGTTGCCCCGGTCGCATCTAGCATCACCCTCTTTGTTATGCCGTGCATCGTCAATTCACCGACAACCTTGTACTTGCCATTTTCTTTCTTGAAGCCCTGGCTTCTGAAAGTTAATACTGGATATTTAGTCACATCGAAAAAGTCGGCGGTTCTAAGATGTTTATCCCGATCGTCGTTGTCGGTATCGATCGAGTTCATGTCCGCCTCCAGATACACAGTAGCGTTGGTGAAATCATCATTAGGCGCCTCGATGCTGGCCTTGGTCAACTTAAAAGTTCCGTGTATATCGGAAATGTTGAACAACGACACGGAGAATTCCAATTGCGAATGCGCACCATCAAGTGTCCATGATGTAGGTAGAGGGTTAGTAAACGACAGGCACATGATTACACCCACGAGAGTGAGGCCTTGTATTTTCTTCATTGTAAATGGTTTTAATATTATTAAGGTTTAACGTTTAAGGGTTTAACGTTTAACGTTCATTATTCGATTAATCTTTCACAAATTCAAGCAAGCTTAAAAACGAAATTCATCTCCGCCCAAAGAACGTTAAACGTTAAACCCTTAAACGTTAAACGCTACTAGATTCTATTTTTTCTGGTAGTCGTGATTAACCATCCAGAATACACCGAACTTGTCTGTACACATCCCGAACAGGGCACCCCAGAAAGCTTTTTCTAGTGGCATGATTACTTTTCCTCCTGCCGACAGGCCGTTGAAAGTCTTGTTCGCCTCTTCTTCGCTATCGACATTTACAGAAATGGAGTAATTAGATCCTGAAACGGCCTTTGGTACTGAGTCCGGAACGTCACTTCCCATCAACATGGAATGAGGTCCGATAGGCAGCGATACATGCAGGATGTGATTAGGATCCCCGGGAGGACAGGGCACACCGGCGGGTACATCTTTCAGTCGGCTCAGCATGGCAAACTCACCGCCGAAAACGGACTTGTACAAATTGAAGGCTTCTTCGCAATTACCGTTGAAATGCAAGTATGAATTGAGCTCTGTCACAATATTGATATTTAAGGTTAATTAAAATCTATTCCAAAGTTATGTATGCAGCGAGATTATTGCTGAGGAAATGCCGATAGATCCGCATTCATCACTTCCCAAATGTGACCATCAAGGTCCTGGAACCCGTGCTGGTACATCCAGCCATGATCCTGTGCAGGCATGGGTGAAGTACCTCCGGCCTTTACAGCCTTTTTCACCATCTCATCAACTTTCTCACGGGTCTCCTCATTTATGCAAATGATAACTTCAGTAGTCTTCGTTGCATCGGCGACAGATTTTTCCGTGAATCCTTTGAAGAACTTCTCGACCAACAGCATCACGAATATATTCTCGCTAATGATCATGCAGGTTGCGTTCTCATCTGTAAACTGGGGATTGAATTTGAATCCAAGCGCGGTGAAGAATTCGACCGTCTTGTTCAGGTCTTTCACGGGCAGGTTGACATAGATTTGCTTTTCCATCGTTCGTTCGTTTTATTGGTTAATGATTGATGAATTAGTGAATGGTGAGTGGTCAGTGGTCAATAGTGAGTTGTGAATAGTGAGTGTCTACCCGATTTTCAACGTTTACAGGTTGAAATCATTTTGATGATCGAAACCCGGAGTCCACTCACCATTCACCACTGACCACTCACCACTGACCACTCACCGCCCCACTCACAGTTCCATTGTTTCAATAACATACGTAGTGAACTCTTTTATCTTCCCATCTTTCACCAGGTAGACGTCCCGATAGGTAGAGCGATAGGGTGCTCCTTCTCGACGAGTCGCTACGCCGGAACTCTCCACTACCACCGAGTCGCCGTCCGACATCACATGTCTCACTGTCACTTCGGGCAGACTGTCGCTTCCCCGCATCGCCATCGCCTGGCTGATATTCGATTTGCCGTTGATGGTAGAGATCCCGATCGTCGTCCACCTGGCGTCCTCGGCCAGGCAACTCAGGAAGTACTCAGTATCACCCCGGGCAAATGCCTCGTTGACTTTGTCGATAAGCTCCTTGTTGTAATCCGCCACAGTGGTCATTTTAGATGTCAGGGTTCGAATGAAATGTAAAACTACAAGCCCTGCCCTGAATAATCCGGGTGTAAATCCGGCTTTCTCAGGGGTTGATTGCGACAACAGCATTCCTTAACTTTATTCCATGAAACACATTTCCATCCTAGTTCCAAGAGGCGCGATACTTGGTAGCCTCGAAGGCTCTCGCCAGTTATTTACGCAAGTAAATGAGTTCTTCAAAGCAAAAGAACTACCGCCGTTATTCAAAGTACAATTGGTGGGACTGTCGCGAGAGACGCCAGTGAGTGGTGGTTTGTTCACCGTGAATACGCCGGTAGTATTGAATGAAGTTGATCATACCGACCTCATCATTATTCCGGCTATCGATGGGGAGATAAAACAGGCGATAGAAAACAACAAAGAATTCATACCGTGGATCATCAAGCATCACAGGCAGGGCGCGGAGGTAGCTAGTCTTTGTCTCGGGGCATTCCTGTTGGCATCGACTGGTTTGGTTGATGGAAAAAAATGTGCGACACATTGGATGGCGGCTAATGCATTCCGAACCATGTTTCCCCAGGTAGAACTGGTTACGGAGAAGATCATCACTGATGAGCAGGGAATCTATACGAGTGGTGGGGCATTCTCATACCTCAATCTCATTCTTTATTTAATTGAAAAATATGCTGGACGGGACATGGCCATACTATCCGCAAAAGTTTTCGCGATCGAAATAGAACGCGATAACCAGTCATCGTTTATGATTTTCCAGGGACAGAAGGGGCACGAGGACGATTCGATAAAGAAGGCGCAGGAGTTCATAGAAAATAATTTCCAGGAAAAGATAACGGTCGATCAACTCGCTTCAATGCTTGCATTGGGCAGGCGGAATCTCGAGAGGAGATTTAAGAAAGCGACGTCCAACACGGTAGTAGAATATATACAGCGGGTAAAGATCGAGGCGGCGAAACTTAGCCTTGAATCGTCGAGGGAGAATGTGAATGAAGTAATGTACAATGTTGGGTACAATGATCCGAAAGCGTTTCGTACAACGTTTAAGAGGATAACGGGGTTGAGTCCGTTGGAGTATCGTGGAAAGTATAATAGGGCTGTGGCGGTTTAAACCCCCTCGCTCCCACTCTGTTCCTGTTTATGTTCCTGTTCCTGTTTATGTTCCTGTTCCTGTTTCTGTTTCTGTTCCTCGCTCCCGCTCTGTTTCTCGCTCTTAGGTTAGAGAAAGAGAAACAGGAAGAGAAAGAGAAACAAGAACAGAAACAGGAACAGGAACAGAAACAGACCGAGAAACAGAGCGAGAGCGAGGACACACCCAACGTCTTTTCAACCACTCCTTGTCGTTTTAAAACAACCCACATTAGTCAATTAATCCCAACAATTCCTCCCCCATCAACATTAATCATCCTATTTTGTTTTAAATTTCCACAAACGGCTCCTTATACTGCATGAGTATAAGTCATCAAACCTTATCCCATGAGCCGCTGGTCTGGAACGACGAACTGCCGCCGGGATTCAAAGGTGAACGACTTCCCGGAGGTATCTTGCATTCCGCCAGTGGTGATTTCGGCGAGCTATGTTTACAAAACTTTGCCGCCGATCAATTCACCATTCAATACAACACCTTCGACCTGCGCGAGTCCTTCACACTACAACATATTTCGCGTGACGATGGCGTACATTCCAAACTGCTCATAAAAGGTAAATCGATAGAGACATTTAACCTGGACGAGTCAGTTCCTTTCACGGTGAACCAATTCTCATTGGTTGAATCCTCCGAATACATCAATACTTCCACGCTGGGCAAAGGACTGCACGTAAGTTTCGACGCCTACTTCTCCAAGCCGATGCTCATCGAAATGAAGAGCCTGTTTCCGGGTCATCGTTTATGGCAAAAAGAATTGCCTGATGGCGGACGGGCAGATAACGACATTCACATGGCCGTCCATAGCATTCTCCGCTGCAAATTTGAGAAGGAGCTCAGAGAACACTTTTATTTCAATCGTGTGAAGGATCTGCTATTTCATTACCTGTTACAATCGGGAGATAAACTTTTGCAGAATCAACCGAGCGAAAAGGAAGTGCAGGCTGTATTGCAGGCGGAGGAGATCATTAGTGGCAACATCGCAGAGCATCATTCCATACCTGACTTGTCGAGGAGGGTATTGCTAAATGAATTCCGGCTAAAGGCGGTGTTTAAAATAATCTTCCGTATGGGTCCATATGAATACCTGGTCCGCAAACGCCTGATTCGAGGAAGGGAGCTATTAGAATCCGGGCTTTCGATCAAGGAAGTCGCTGCCATTGTAGGGTATCGTCCCTCAGATTTCACCATTGCCTTCCGTCAGCACTTCGGCTATGTACCCAGTGCGGTGAAGAAGAATACTGGCAACCAATGATCGTCCTGTTACCGAAACATTGACTCCCGAATTCAGCAAGCATAGATTTGGAACAGCGTATTCAATTAACGGAGATTCGCCTGCACAAAAATATCTCCCATGATTCTATTGCGATACCGGCTGATGGTAAAAATGATCTCTCTTCTCTTCATTACATTGTTCGTGTATACGGCGGTTAGCAAATCGTTGGACATGGAGCGATTTATTTATCTGCTAAGTAAGTCCGATATCATAGGACGGTGGTCAGACCTGGTAGCCTGGAGCATTGTTATACTCGAGTGGATAACGGCCTTCCTCTTATGCTACTCATCGCTGCGGTTATGGGGATTGTATTGTTCATTTGGGATGATGATCTTATTCACTTCTTATATCGCCATCATGCTCGCAACCGATTCGCAATTGCCATGTGGCTGTGCGGCGATGATTGAATCGCTGGGTTGGCGGTCGCATCTCTACCTGAACCTGCTGCTTATGGGCGTAGCACTCACGGGTGTGTTAATTGAAAGAAAGAGAACCCTGCTTCGTAGCAGGATTTCATAAACATATTTATTGCAATAGATCAGGCGATGCCGAAAACCTGTAAACAGAGTAGGCGATTATTTACTTAATCTTATTTTATGCGTAAATATTTATCAGGTATAATCGTTGTAGTGCTTGCTATAGGTGCTATGGCGTTTTCAAGCATTGAGAAGAAACCTTTCGCGATTCAACATTGGTATTTTCATGGAGATGTGACGGATGATCTCTATGATGCAGGTAACTATGTGAAGGATGTACCACCTGCCGGGAGCTGCGGCACTGGCGATCCACTTCCCTGCCTCGTCGATGTCGATATTGTGGCATCCAACCCAACCGCCGGTCAATTCGTGAGCTTCGCGGCATTCCTGGATGCAATGGAAGGTGATCCCGAAGAGTTTGAAAACTACATTCAAACGACGAAGGAATGATTTGATCATACAGTAACGTAGGGGCCGCCTTCGAAGGCGGCCCCATTTTTTCCTAAGACAACATGAGAAATCCTTATCTCGGGTTCTGTTGCATTCCTGACAGCGCAATCACATCCTCGGGAATTGGTAATGCAAAGCGAAGATCATTTGGCGGAAGAACGTAGGTAATGCCATTAAGGAAACGCTTCAATATGATATTTACGCCTTCCCTGTTCAGTCGTTTGATATCCATCCAGCGAAGCCCACGCATCAGCAATTCCTTTCTCCGTTCCTCTCGGATCTTCCCGAGGGCGTCGGTCTTGTCCACCGCCGTAATTGTCGTGAACATTCCCTGTTTCCATCTCTTTTCCATTAGGGTATTCAGATCCTGCATGGCGGCAACAAGATTATTCTTCCACGCATTCGCCTCTGCCCGCATCAGGTACGCCTCTGCAGTTGTGATGCTGGTTGCGAGTAGCGAAGTACCATCATAACTACCTTTGAAGGCATAACTGCCATTTCCATTATTCTTGAAGAATACTACTTTCCGCAAATCATTAGCGTGGTACGACCGGTATAAAACGGAATCGATCTTGCACCTCGCTTGGGTAAGGGGTTGCGGTGTTCCCATCACACCATGGTAAATGATCTCGGGATTTTGTTGGCTCGGGATGGCGGAGAATGGAAAGTTGGCGTTTGCGTTCAGGGTATGATAGAACACCAAAGTATTCTTCGCCTGCAAACAGAGATCAGCGTACTTCAGGCAACTGTCGTACTCCCCCATCGCGAGGTATGCCCGCGCTAACAAACCCATCGCAGCTGGTCTCGACGGCCTCACGACATGCAGCGGGATCACAGGCAGGTAGGCGATCGACTCCTTAAGATCACCAATCACACGATCATATGAATCGGCCACACTGGCACGCTGGGAGGTTTCATTAAAGTCAGCCTTTAGTCGCAGCGGTACTCCAAGATCCATGGAAGCGGTGGCCTTATCGTACACCTTACCCCAGATTATCACCGCTTGAAGAAAAGACTTCGCCCTGAAAAATAAGGCCTGCCCTCTTGCATTGTCCCATGAAAGCTCATCGACTTTGCCCTTATCCATCGCGTTAAGTGCCTCGAGACAAACATTCGAGTAATACACTGCCTTATACAAGGAGGCCCACTCATTCGATTGTGGTGAATACAGTTCGTCGGGCTCCCATTTATACATCCGCCTGTGTGCTTCCTGCGTCATGCTCGTCCAGTCGGCATTCGATAGGTAATAGTTGTCGCTGCTTATCTCAGGGGAGCTCGCGTCCGCAAATGCCATTATGGTGTACTTGTCGAGCAAGGCTTGCACGTCTGCGACTTTGTGTGGTATAACCAACCGTGCATCCGATGGAGTATCAAGGTATTTCTTACAATGGATATTAGTGGTTGCCAGGAAACAAATGATCAGGCTATTCTGGAGGAAGACTCTGGTTGATACCATATAAATATTTTTAGTTTGTGATGGTGTTAAAAAATCAGAAAATGGTTCGAATGCCAGCAGCCAACGACCTAGCTGGAATAATTGTCCGACTCCGATAATCGGGGTCGAGGTCATGCTTGTTCGCTCTCCATATTATACCGAGGTTCGATACAGTAGCATAAAACTGCATCTGACGAAATGGTAACCTTGATCTTTCCTTTCGATCCCAGGTGTAGCTGGCATTGATATACTGCAACCGGATATGATCCCCCTTTTCCACAAGTACTTCCGACCCACTATAAAAACTCTCCCTTCTGCCGACGACTGGATAGATCATCGATGGTACCGTGGTGATATTTTCGTCTCCAGGTCGCTGCCACCTCTTCGAATAGTCGGCGTGACCATTTCCTTGTGAGAATAAGTCGGAGTAATTAATGGATTCCCTCCTGAAATAGTAGCCGAACTTGTATGTGATGTTAACCGTGAGCGAAACACCTTTCCATGTCATCGTATTCCTAAATGCACCGAAGATGCTGGGTAGAGCCGGGCCATGGTATTTGAGATGTTGAACGAGCGTATTGTTTCCCGTTAGAACATTATAATCGCTGCTGACTTGTCCATTAATATAGCCCCGAGGTGCGCCGTTGGCAGGATCGAGTCCAGCCGAGTAGTAAGAAAATACCGAATACACCGGCCTCCCCTCAAGCGCAGAAATTACCTGCGTGTTGGATCCAGATATGAAACGACTTGCCTGGAAAGATGACAGGTAATAACTCGTCACCTTATCTGTATTGATATTAAAAAATACTGTACTAGTCCACTGAAGCGGACGATCTATATTTACGGTATGCAGTTCGATATCCATTCCCTTTCCTGACATACTCGCCACATTCTTCGATATCACATCCCCTACCCCGGTGGTATAGTCAATTGGAGCAGACCCAAATAGATCTATCCCTCTTTTTCGATACACTTCGACCGATCCGCTTATCCTCTTATTAGAAGTGGCGAAATCGACACCGGCATTGAACATTCTTACCCGCTCCCAACGGAGGTCCGCATTCGCATGCTGGAACACTATCGCCGTTGGGGTCTGCGTATAAATGGAGGGAGATTGATACAATAAAGTAGTAACGGCTGTTCTTCCTTCATCGACATTCCCGCTGTATCCATAAGTCAATCGAAAGCGCAGGTATGGCAGGAACGACAATTTGTAAAACTGTTCATTAGATAGATTCCAGGCTCCGCCGACTGACCATAGCGGCGTCCATCTATGATTGGTATTCACGCCAAACAAGTTGGAGGCATCCCTCCTCCCACTAAGAGATATAACATATTTCCTGTCGTATTGGTACGATGCATTGGCGAATAAGGAAACGAAGCGCTGGACTCGTGATGAAAAGGCAGTATAATCAGGAATGAAGTCTATATTTCCTGTGACAAAATTTGGATATGGATTCGAATAATCAACTGACGAGTAGGTTAACTTGTCGGGGTCATAACCGTAAACACGGGTGCCATACCCATAAATCTTTCCTTCTCTCAATTCTGTACCGCCAATGGCGTTGATCTCATGCCTGCCGGCGCTATATGTGTAATCGGCCTGCGTTCTTACTTTATGCGATCTGATTGTGCTGTTCGACGCATCGAAGATGGCCCCCTTTGGAATTTTATAGATCACCTGACCTGTCGAACGATTCAATTGCGAATAGTGATTGATGAGAAGTCTTGTGCTATTACTCTTTTCGTCCTGGAGAAACTCCGACATAATAAATTGGTTCTCGAACTGGTATCGCAACTGTAGATTTAATCCTTTTAACATGATATACTGCAGGCCTGCGTTGACCAGGATATCATGTGTGGTATTGGTACTTGTATTGTGCTTATAGTCCTCAAGGGGATAATACTTCCAATCCAGCAACTTTCCCTGTCCGGCAGTATCCATGTATCCTTGCCTGTATTGACGGTTGATCGGGAGGGGGTTTCCATTCTCATCCGAAAACCTGGCATATGGATACAGGTAATTACTAGTACCCATTATATTGCCATACTCGGGTCGGCCGCTCACCCTCTTGCTGGAGGTAAATAGAATGGACTGTGAGAATTGAAGCCGTTTTGTCAACCTGACTGTTCCTTCCGTTCGGAGATTTATTCGCTCATATCCATCCGCAAGTGTACTTTGGTTCCTATCGTGCCCGGCGGAGAAAATCCAGGCGATCTTTTCTGAACCTCCTCTCATCGTCAGCGCGTACTGATGGTTAATGCCAGCCTGGTAGAAATGCTTGTTGAACTCGTCGCGTACGTCAAATGTCCTAAGCGAATTCAGGGAGGCAGCTGCTTCCGCAGTAGTGATCTGTCCATTTCTTCTTCGAAGAAGTGTCTCCACCACGGGCGTTAGCGCCGGCCAGGTGCTGGTATTATTGATGTCGCTGTTATAAAAGCCCTGATTGAACAGGAATTCTTCGATGTCGATATGCTCGCTCGTCGTGATGATCTTCCGGTAAAATAAATTCGGTTTTTCCTCGACGGTAATGTTGGCATTCAACTCAATACTCAACGCCTGGTTGAAGCGACCTTTACGTGTCGTGATAACGATCACTCCATTACCCGCTTTCGTTCCCCATATCGAAGCAGCAGCCGCATCTTTCAAGATTGTAATACTCTCCACATCGTTGGGATTGATATTGCCAATATCGCCATCGTAAGGAAAATTGTCTACAATGATCAATGGACCGAGAGCTCCAACAATGGTGCTTCGCCCGCGGATAAGAATACCTTCGTTGCTTAATCGTCGCTTGTCCACCAAAAGTCCGTTTGCAATACCTTCCAGCCTCGAAATAATATCCGTACCGACCTGCTGGTTGAAAACCTTATTATCGACGAATGAAAAAGAACCGGTAACCCGTTCCTTCGGTAATTCCTGGTAACCAGTATTGACTTTTACAGTTACGTCCTTCAATTCGTTGACCAGTCGCTGCAATACAATCCCCATATTTTTTGCCCCACCCACACTGTACTCAGTAGGCTCGTAACCCACATTGGTAATTACGAGTACATCGCTTTTCGTGATGTCGTCCAGGGCAAACTCTCCTTTCTCGTTGGTGATCGTCAGTCGCGATGTGCCTTTCACATTGATGGAAGCTCCAGATAAAGGTTCCCCACTATCGTTTCTCACCACACCCCTGACCTTTCCGTTTGGTTGTTGCTCCCGCTCCATCGGCTTTTCCGTGCGCCTGATCACAACATACTGTTCGATGATCGAGTAAGTAAGCGGCTGGCCGGCGAAGCAGGCATCCAACACTTCTTTAATGGTAGCGCCGCTAACCTGTATCGTTACCGGTTTACCAGCATCCAATTCTTCTTTTGTATAAATAAAATGCCACGAGGTTTGCTTTTTTATCTCGGCAATCACTTTTTCCATTGTCGCATTCTTCAGGGAAAGCGAGATGGCCTGGCTATTGACGCTCCATGGCAGGAGAAAGGCGGCGATGATTAGTAGTGCCAGTTTCATAAGCCTTCATGTTTTGAAGATGAATAATAAACTTGACTGGTTGAGAGCCGGGCTGCCTTATAGCCTGTCCGGGACTTGATCCGGGAAGCCTCTCTTGCTACTAATTGTCCCCCATTTTCAAGGGCACAAAGAACTTGTAAATCCATACCTTTGATCAGTTTGGTTTTGGTGAATAGAATCTCTACAGGTAATATTTTATCGAAGCCATATGTACCGTTCCGACCGCAATTCGGGACGGTTTTTTTATTGGCTATTGTTCATTGAACCATAGGCAGACGCATTTTAAGGGGTGACAATTATGTATTTTCCGGAAACCCGGAAGTGTACGCGATTGGTCGCTTCAAGGAGACTTAGCAATTTAGATACGGGTTCATGCCGGTTGATCGTGGCAGTAAAATGATAGAAGACGTTTCCTTCGTAAATGATTGTAGCATTATACCATCGGGCCACCTGGCGCATGACAGTCTCTATTGGTGCATTCTGAAATTCAAATAATCCATTCTTCCAACTAACAACAGCACTGGTATCGACACCTGACGATTTTTCTACTATTCCATTTCTTGCTATGGCTGTTTGATCGCCCGGAATCATTGGAACAGTCATCGATTTCGTTCGTGCAATAACACCTCCTTCGAGAAGCGTGGTGCGGGTATCCACCTCATCATCGTAGGCCATGATGTTAAACCTTGTACCTGTCACTTCCACGCTTCCCCCATCCCTGATGTTGACAATAAATTTCCTTGCCTCCTCGCCTTGGTCATCATGCACCACTTCGAAGTAGCCTTCACCTGTAAGCGAAACGATTCGTTCGCTCTTACCAAAAGAGGCGGGATAGGTAAGTGAAGAGGAGGCATTCAACCACACACGCGATCCATCTGAAAGACGTACACAGTATTGCCCGCCGGCCGGCGTGGTCAACACATGTTGCACCTGGTTTTCCTCCATCGTATTTGGCTCGTAGCTCAACTGCCCATCCGCGGTCTTCAGGATTTCATGGCCATTCGTCGAGTCAAGCAATCCATTCTTTGCCTCACCAAGCTGAACGATCTTTCCATTGCCTAAGGAAAGGGTTGCGGTGTTACTACCAGGTTGAATATCCGCCTGGGTGACCCCCGCTATTCCGGGTTTTTCATTTCTAAAACGGGAAAGGAAGAACATAGTACCTGCCAATAGTAATAAAGATGCAGCAATGCCGTAACGTATAAATCTCTGCTTTTTGATGGTTTTTTCCGGCCGTGTGCGCAGTCGGATCTTCGACTTCACGCGTTCCAATGCTCCTTCTGTGTCAATGTTCTCCCGCGATTGAAATCCTTTGCCGATCAATGCAGGATCTGTTAATTGTTCGAATAGTACCTGGTTTTCGGGGCGTGCCGTCATCCAGTCGTCCAGTTCATCATGTTCTGCTTCCGAGAGTGTTTGACGAAGATATCCTGCTACCAGGTAGGCAATCCTATCCGGTTCCTTATGAGCATGTCTACCCGCGCTATTTTCCTCGTCTTTCATACCATTAAGGTAGCAATATTCCAAAAACAAAAACTCCCACTTAAGACGCAGCAGGTGCAGGTTGGGGTCAAACTTGTTGAAGATTTATTTAAAGTTTATTAAACTATTAAACCTGTGCAAACCGATCATCCAATGTCAAGGCTAAACTTGCTTCGCAACAGCCGCAACCCTCGTGCCTTCTGACTTTTGATGGTATTGATCGAGAGGTTGAGTTCCTCTGCTGCCTCATCCATCGCCTTGCCCTCTATGTAAAGTTTGGAGAAGATGATCCTGCACTGCTCTGGTAGCTGTTGCAGCGCCTTATAGAGTTGTTCCAGCATTTCCGCTCTTATCATTTCCTGCAGATGAAAATCCTCGGTCTCGGCCTGTGATAGAAAGGCAAGTATCTGGCTGTTTTTTCTTCTCACTTTGTTTCTTCGGAGAAGATCGAGGCATGCATTCCGCGTTGTTGTATATAACCAGCTCTTCACTTTGCCAGGATCGATAGGTTGTTCCTGTGTCCACAACTTGACAAAAGCGTCTTCCGCTATATCTTTAGCAGCTTCGGGATCGGAGAGATATCGATCCGCATACAGGCAAAGTGATGGATAATACTCCCTGAATAATTGCTCAAACACCATTGTATCATTCACGTTCACATCAGAGGATTTGTTGACTAAAAGTAATATATTTTATTGCTGACCTCATATATCGAGTCAATAAATTTCTCTTTTCCGCTGAATTTTCCAGTGGAAATGGCGAACAACAGGAACGATAAGACACTCAAAGCTTTTGGGAAACGACTCAAGAAACTCCGGCTGGAGAAGAACATGAGCACGAGAGAGTTCGCCGACACCGCAGAGATTGCACACAGCCAGGTGTGGATACTTGAAACAGGTCGCGGTAATCCAACATTAACTACACTACTCGCGATTGCTAAAGTGTTGGATGTCACACTCAGCGATCTCGATCCCTCCATAGGGTGAGCATGTGGAGAAACATGAGGCAATTTCAATTCATTGATTAGACCGCAAATTATCATGATGGTTATGATTTCCGCTGATAAAGTTTTTATCATGGTCATTTTCCGCTGATAAGATTTTTATCATGCCTAAATCATAATAATCATGACAATCAGCGGTCAATTTTTTCATGATCGTCAAGATCCCATCTATGCAAGGTCATAATCGCATCTGTAAATGGCCTATCTTATCTCTCCCATAAGAAAATTCCCACCCTATTCCCGGACGCTGTCTTGTTATTTCAATACAGAATTCCTACTTTGCATTCCCGCAATAGTCTCCTACAGGTAGAATTCCGCTGTCTCCATTTAATTATCATTCAAAATCATTTTATATGAAACTCATTCATATTCTCCTGCTATGCCCATTCCTAAGTGTTGCGCAACCGAACAAAATATCGCCCAGCACAGTAGGTGATCAACTTCCCGATGTCAAACTTACCGGCCTAATCCATCATCCTAAAGAGACCACAAGCCTTTCCTCTTTCAAAGGAAAGTTTATCCTCCTCGATTTCTTCGGGAGCTGGTGCGGCTCCTGTGTCACCAATCTTTCCAAGCTTGATTCACTTCAGGAAGCCCACCGGGATAAACTCCAGATTCTCGTGATTGCATCTGAAGGGAAAGAAAGGATCAGGAAGTTTTTAGCTACAAACAAATTCGGAAAGAATACTAAACTTGTATTCGTGACGGGTGAAACCTCGCTTAATGTACTGTTTCCCCATCGCATGCTTCCTCATGTAGCCTGGATAAGTGACAAGAGCGAGATATTGGGTATTACCGGTGGCGGCGCCATCTCCCCAGCAAATATGGAAATCTTCTTTTCCCGTCAGCCGCTCGAGGTGGCAATCAAGAGAGATGCCATGGATTTCAATAAAAATCGGCCCCTGTTAGAGAACGGCAATGCAGTAGATAGCAGCAATCTTTATGGCAGGTCCATATTCACCAAACACATCCCAGGTGTCCCTTCGATGAGATTTGTAAAGTCGGAGAACGGACTACGCCGATACTGTTATACCAACGAAACAATCCTGGGACTATATTGGACTGCCCTGGAGTATCCAAAAAACCGCATCATACTAGAGGTTAGCGATTCATCACGGTTTCTCAATAACGCTGAGGACACAGGTGAGTGGTACAAACAGAATACCTATTCCTACGACATCACTTTGCCTGCCGGCGCTCCCAAATCCAGGATGAGAGAACTTCTACACCAAGACCTCGATCGCTATCTCCAGATGACTGGCAAAATGGAAAGACGGACGATGAAGTGTTGGATCATTCGGAAGTCACATGGCTTTATCGGAATACGGGCAAAAGGGGGTGAGTCAAAAACCATTTTTTCAGAAACGTACAGGCGGTACAACAACAGGCCATTCAAAACGGTGATAAACGCGTTCAATGATTATTTCTTGCCGTCGCCAGGCGAACCTATCATATGCGATGAGACTGGCCTCGACTACAACGTTGACATGGAAATTCCCCGCTCTGCTTTTAAAGATATCGAACTACTGAGAAGGACGCTCGAACGCTATCATCTTACACTTGAGCCGGCAGAGCGCGAAATGGAAGTGTTCGTGCTTCGATCACGAGATGCAGAAAAGAACAATGCAGGGCCGAACCAGGAACCTGGGAATATTCCTTTTATCGAATAGATTAATCCTTTTATCGGCCCCGATTGCGTTGGCACACGTCGGGTCTTCCGGAGATTTGCAGTATGAGGGAACTGTTATCACGGTTGACTTCCATTTATCCATTGAGCCGCGAGGCCCAGCAATACCTCATCGAACGACTCCGCTCGATGGTATTGCTGAAGAAGGAACATGTGCCTGAACCCGAACATCATGTTTATTATGTGACCAAGGGTTTACTAAGAACTTACTATTTCGAAGAGAAACAGGAGGTGTGTGCAAGCTTTGCGAAGGAACGGGAAGTCATTATCACTCCTGGACTTTTACAAAATGATAAACCCGAATTCATCCAGGCAATTGAAGACTCAGTGCTATGGTATATCCGAAAAGATGAATTGCAGGCGCTTTATCGCCAATTCCCTGAGTCCAACATAGTGGCTAGGGAACTATACTTGAGGTTATATCTATTGGTAGAGGAAAGATTGCGCCTACTCCGTACACGGGATGCAACAGGTCGCTATCTCTTGTTGATGAAAACTCATCCCGACCTTGTATTGCGCGTGCCTGCCAAACTCATCGCATCCTACCTGGGCGTCTCCGATGAGACACTCAGTCGTATTCGCAGTCGCATTAAATGATTAACAAAAAACGAGAGGCTTGAACGTTTCATCCACATTTACGTATTCCTTTACGGCGTGCGTCTCCTCGTAAATCGCGATGACGGACTTTTTTGGACTTTCAGTAAGTCGTCTCAATCGGAAGATGGCCGCAATGATCTGCGACTGGTCAACCCAGTCAAACCGGTCCTGGACTTTCATGTAATCATCCAGCGAGGAGATCATCTCTCCTGTCTTTAAGATGTGAACGGTACTAACCTTTGCAAAATCTGGGAGGCGATACGTCTGGATGTGGCTCATGGTGGGGGTTGATGTTCTAAAGACTATACAATCTACAAGTATGCTGTTTTATTCGTGGAATTATTTTTCCACATGGCATGTTCTGGTGAGTGGTGAATGGTCAGTATGTGAGTAGTGAGTGGTGAGTGGTTCACGTCAATCAAATTGCGTTTAAGCTTCGAACTTCGATTGACTGAGCATGAATGAACTACGGAGTCTACTCACCATTCACCATTCACTACTCACACACTGACCGCTCACCGCTGACCACTGACCACTCACAGCCTCCTCCCCACCACTAACGCCACCGTCGTCACTGCATCTCCGTTCGTATCCGTTTGAAATCCCGGGGATATACCGATGTAGCACTTATTATTGATAGTATAGTTATAATTCAATTGCAACACCGCGCCAGCTGCAATTGTATTCTGTGGCGTCCGGTTGTCGTAACCCACGAGTATGGTAGGTTGTCCC
The DNA here is from genome assembly GCA_014379965.1 of Chitinophagaceae bacterium. Classification (GTDB taxonomy): domain Bacteria; phylum Bacteroidota; class Bacteroidia; order Chitinophagales; family Chitinophagaceae; genus VBAT01. The sequence continues at coordinate 37,313 of JACMKU010000095.1, read as the reverse complement.
GTGGCCTGCGGTCCATATAGAGAATACCCATCCGATCCATTCGATGCCGACTGAAATCTTCCGAAGCCGCCTAGCAATACTGCAAACTCGTGGCGCTTGCTTCGGACTAAACTATACCCCGCATTTAGTCCCAATTGCACGCCTGCCGTGGTAAACCGGATCGAGGCATCTGTAGTCGTTCCCGTGATAGTATTGTTTACAATGATAGTCTCCTCACCATAGTTGATCGTTCCTCGCAGGTTATAATCGAGGAAGAAACGATTGGTCTTGTACTTAAGAAAATCTGCGCCGAAAACGATTCCCTTCAGATCGCCGCTGCCGTGACCGCTATACCCGCCCATCACCTGGATAGATCTTGTTGGAAGTTGTGCCTGGGAATTTGAAAAAGAGGAAATGAAGATGATGAGTACGGCTAAGTAGAGAGTTTTCATAAATAGTGTTTAGGTTAGCGGAAATGATTAGAACACTAAACTAGAGTGTTCACACAGTCATTCGAGAAAGTGTTAACCCAAATATTTCTTAAAACCGCTGAAGTACTGCGGTGAGTTACGAGTTCGGTGCCGTAGGTCAGCATTGACAACTCACCACTCACCATTCACCACTCACCTTTTCGAAATCTCCCTCACCACCGCATCAAGATTTGTTAGAGACCTATGCCATGATGCCGCAGTCTGCTTGTTCCTCATTCTCTTCAATAATCTCGCGAGTGCAGTATCCCTCTTGTAAATATCGATGGTCAATCGCGTCGACCTCTCTCCCATCTTCTCGAGTATGAAATGCCTCGTGCCATGTCGGTTGTCGTCCGTCTCCGTGAATTCAATTCTCTGCGTGCCGTAAGAATAGCTGCTGGAATAAATAGTTTCCGAACCGTTTTCAAACACACACTTGCAACGCATGCCCACCCGCGGCAAAAGATGATCAACCTCCTCAACCGATTTTATTCCATCCAGCCATCGGGCCCTATAGCGAAAATCACCCGTCGCGTGAAACACAGTAATGATATCCGCATCGTAATCTCTGGAGACCGACAGTGCCTTGGTCTTCCCGGAAAGGTCGAGCGGTGGCATAGGGTCATTTAATACCTCCTTACGCAACTCGCCAAGTTGCGTATAATGGAAAGCAACCACCCCATTCTCTGTTTGCTTTGCGCTGCGATTCCACTCCATCCAGCTGGTGAGGTCCGTAGGCCGACTATCATTCAAGGCGCTTTGCGTGATGAGCCAGTACTCGTGTTGATCAATATCGTTCTTCAACAACTGGTGAGCAACAATGATATCCTTCCCGATAAGTTTGTTGAATGTTTTCACGTTGTATCCCGTGAACTCGCCATAGTGTGTGATGACCTTTAACGTAAGATCGATCGCCGATACGCAGGCGGCGCAATGGCAAAACTTGCGATGTTCGTAAGCAATCAACTTGCGATGAAACTCGCAAAACATTTTCGCGACTTGCCTATACAATTCCTCTAATGGGGGGGAATCACCAAACCGGTAAAATAGAATGGCGTCACCTTCGATCTCGGAGACCTCTAGCCCGATCTCGTTGGAGTTGATCAGCTGCTCAAGCAATTCCTGGATAATAAGCCGGCTATGCTCGATCTCCGTAGCATTTACGAATTGGGTAAACCCGCTTATGTCTGGTATAAAAAGAAGGCCCCTGTTATCCACTTCCTTTTTTATTAAAGTTACGGTCAATTATTGCGAACCGCAAAGGTGAATCCCTGATTTTCTCCTAATTAAAGTACGTGGTCAGATACCTACCAAGCCCCTCTTAACGCACGTGAATTTGTGAAGAACCTAAACCGCAGATGGGTCTAAATGGCAGGGAGTGATATGAATAATGCATTAAGGAAGTATGATCAAAATATGGTTGAACGCTTCAGCACAAACCTGTGCTACATCATTCCTCATAGTTATCCTTCATCCACTAGATAAGTTTTTCTGATTCTTATTGAAGTTCTTTTTTTATATATGTCGCTACGTTCAAGTAGGTGTATACAACTAGTCACTGTAACTTTTACTATATAAGTAAGGTACTAACTACCCACCGTATGTGAATAGTGTAAACTATTACATCAATTATATAGCTCTATCGCCAGTTAATGAGATACTTTCGCGTTTGTAATTATCCTGTCCTTAGACAAACGTACGCACAAGAAACAGGTTGGCAACACACATCGCCATACACCGGGTGCACATCTTCACTTTTTACCTTTTAAAATTAATATGACAACAGAATCAACCCCTGGACAGAGCACGCGAATGCGCGCATTTGTTCGCAAAGCATTATGGACTAAGCTAACGATTCTATCGCTAGTCGTCCTCATTTCAAACGGGTGCAAGAAAGTAGTAGAGGAGGCGGGTCTCGAAGGAGTATGCCCCATCGTGACCTCTACGATACCTGCAAATGGCGCTACCGGTGTCGCTATTGATGCACGGGTATCTGCAACCTTTAACGAATTGATGGATTCCACTTCCATCAACTCAAATACCTTTAAACTACACCAGGGAGCTACGCAGATTCCAGGTTTCGTTAGTTATTCGGGTATGACTGCCGTCTTCACACCCTCAGCCAATTTTGCACTGAATACTACCTACACCGCGACAATTACAACAGGTGCAAAGGACCCAGCGGGAAATGCCCTGGTGAGTGATTATGTATGGTCTTTCACTACAGGAGCATCATCCGATGTCACCAGGCCCACAGTGATCCTTACCGACCCTGTCAACGGAGCCACTGGAGTGGTGTTAAATAAAAAGATATCGGCTAGTTTTAGCGAGGTCATGTCGCCTTCCTCCATCAACACAACCTCGTTTGTACTTAGGCAGGGAACGACGGCTGTAACGGGCACCGTGACATACTCGGGCATCACAGCCGTGTTTACTCCAACTACCAATCTTATCGCGTCTACCTTATATACAGCCACGATTACAACCGATGCAAGGGACCTGGCGGGTAATCAACTCCTGGTCGATTACGTCTGGACGTTTACTACGGGCAGTACGGTTGACAATGTACGACCAACGGTATTAGTCACCGATCCGGCCAACTTAGCAACAGGGGTAGCATTAAACAAGAGAATTACTGCCACATTCAGCGAGCAAATGAATCCGTTGACTATTAATGCAACAACGTTCACACTCAAGCAGGGATTAATTATTGTAGCAGGTTCAGTAACCTATGCGGGCGCCACAGCCACCTTCACGCCAACGAGTGACCTAGTTGCAAATTCAACATATACTGCAACCATTACCACTGGCGCGCAAGATGTCGAAGGCAATTCACTAGCCGCAGACTACGTATGGAGTTTCACAACTGGTCTCGTTGTTCCTCCACCTTTCTTAGGTAGCATTTCTCTTTTCGGAGCCTTCGGAGGAAGTGCAGGCATTACAAACCAGGGACTGAATACCGTCATTAATAATGGCAGTATTGGGACAACGGGAGCCTCGACGCTCATCACGGGTTTCCATGATGGAACCACCGGCGATATCTATACTGAGACGCCACTTAACGTTGGAAATGTAACGGGACGAATCTATACGGCACCTCCCGCACCGGGAAATGCTACCTCATTCGCGATTGCAAGTAGCGCGCATTTAGATGCTATCAATGCATACAATAGTATCTCCCCTGCATCGAAACCAGGTGGAACGGATCCAGGCGCAGGGGAACTCGGCGGATTGACGCTTGCTCCAGGAACATATAAGTCTGCGAGCGGAACATTCAAGATAACTAACGGCAACCTTACGCTTGATGCAATGGGTGATCCAAACGCGGTTTGGATTTTCCAGACTGCAGCAGGATTGACGGTTGGCGTCGCAGGGCCAGCCGGAGCACGTAGCGTTGTATTGATCAACGGCGCTCTTCCTAAAAATGTATACTGGTATGTAGGAACGGCGGCTACCATAAATGGTGCCGGCGGAGGTATCATGTCGGGAACTATCATTTCATCTGCCGGGGTAACATTCTCCACTGCAGGAAATGCGGTTCAAACAGTGTTGAACGGCAGGGCAATCTCACTGAATGCTTCTGTGACCATGGTGAACACAACAGTTAATGTTCCTTAATATATTTTCTCAATCCCTGTTTTATGGGACTGCGATTAATTCAGTTTGTACTAAAAAAGATATTTATATGCTACACTTTCATACATCGAAACAAAAACTCGCCTGCCTACTGCTTGCATCTGTTATCGCAGTGGCTACGGGACATGCGCAGAAAACGGTAAGACCCCAGCCAGTTTGGTGGTTCGGCGAGTCGGTCGCTGCCAATTTCAATTTCTACAGGGGGACCACCCAAGTGCTCAACCAATCGGTCACCACACCTACAGCTTTTCATAAAGGAAATGGAGTCAGGCCTTATATTTCTTTATTTGCCGAGTATCGCCCGGGCAAGATCTTTGGTGGCATGCTCAATGTCGCCTACGACAATCGTGGTGGAAAGTTCGACCAGGTAATGGCTCCATGTGATTGTCCCGCGGATCTTTCGACGAATATCAGCTACCTCGCCATAGAGCCTAGCTTAAGGATCGCGCCATTTGCGTCCTCCTTTTACATATTTGCTGGACCAACGCTGAATTTTAATATTTCAAAAGCCTTTACGTATGAGCAGGAAAAACAAACTACTAAGACCGGCTCATGGAGTGACATCAAAAAGACCTCGATCTCGGCACAGGCAGGCGCAGGCATAGACATTCCACTGTCTTCGGCAGGCAGCAACATGCAGATGAACCTGTCACCTTTCGTTTCATTTCAAACGGATCTTGGTCACCAGCCGCGAACCACGGAGTCATGGTCATTCTACACAGTACGTGCGGGTATGGCGCTTAAGTTTGGGAAGGCAAAGAAAACTATAGCAACAACCATCGCGCCAGGTGAAACATACATGCCGGTTACAGTAGACAAGGATGTCCAGTTTTCTGTGAGAGCGCCAAAGGTGCTGCCCTTGAATCGTAGAGTGAAAGAGACTTTCCCCTTTCGGAACTCGGTTTTTTTCGACTTGGGATCACCACAGATCCCGGGCAGGTATGTCCAGATCACTAATTCGCAAGCGGCATCCTTCAACGAATCACAATTGCAGGAAAGCCAGCCGGACAACCTGGATCGTGGAAGATCTGCAAGGCAACTGACAGTGTATCACAATATCCTAAACATCATGGGCGATAGAATGCGCGCAAACCCCTCGAGCACGATATCGCTTACTGGGGCAGCTGAAAAGAACCCCGTAGAAGGAAAAGAGATGGCGGAGAATATTAAATCATACCTCGTAACTGTGTTTGGAATCGATGGTTCCCGAATCAGTACCGAAGGCCGTGATAAACCTCTTATTCCATCAGAACAACCGGGTGGCACAAAAGAACTGGTCTTACTCCGTGAAGGAGATCGTAGGGTAGATATCGAAAGCACATCCCCGGAATTGCTTTTGCAGGTTGGTGGTATCGCATCGCCATTTTTAAAGCCGGTACAGATAATCGCTGTACAGGCAGACCCGATGGACAGTCATGTGATTTTTACCAATGCAGGCGCTTCCGAGACGCTCAGTGCATGGTCGGTAGAGGTCACTGATGAAAAAGGACAGGTTCAGCACTTCGGACCTTATAAAAAAAACCAGGCCTCAGTACCTGGAAACACGATCCTCGGGGCTAATGCTCAGGGTAACTATAAGATCGTGATGATAGGGCAGGCAAATAGCGGAAAGACTATACGGAAAGAAAGTTCAGTGAGCCTGATGAAGAGAAGCGAACCGAAACAGGAAGGATTGCGCTATAGCATTCTTTTCGATTTCGACAAATCGAAGTCAATTTCAACATATGAAAAGTTCCTCACTGAAGTAGTAACTCCGTTAGTTCCTGAAGATGGCACTATCATCATTCATGGCCATACGGACATCATTGGTGATGAGACCTACAACCATACTCTTTCGCATGACCGCGCTGCTGGCACCCAACAAATCATTGAAAGGGCATTAGCAGTTTTAGGCAAGAAAGGCGTTCGATTCGAGACGTATGGCTTCGGCGAAGACGTGGGCATGTCGCCCTTTGAAAACAATCTTCCAGAGGAGCGCTTCTACAACAGGACCGTAATTATCGATATTATTCCAGGAAAGTAAAGAAAAGGGAACTAATAAATCTTCAACAGGATACTGGCACGATGCCGGTATCCTGTTTTCTTTTTGTGTGTCGGTTGCCGGTTATGTGTTACGGGTTATGAGTTACGAGTATGGAGTCCGTTTTAGCTGGAAACTCACAATGATTTCCACAACTGACCCGTCGAAAAGAAGAAATATAGTTCGACCTAGGGATCCCGTAACTCGAAACTTCTCCACCCCCTGTAAAATCGTTCTTAATAAAATACCCCTACTCATTACCCAATTAATTAAATTACAATAAAATCGGCGTCAATGTCTACTGAAGATATTAGCTACAAGGTTTCGGTCAATGGTTACGATTTTAGTTTCACGAAGAAGGAAATCGATGAGCTCGACTTCGTGAAGACGTCCAACCACGAGTTTCATATCATCCGTGGCAACCAGTCTATCACTGCCCGGGTAGAGCCTTCTTCAAACGATAAGAAAATAAACGTCGGCATTGCAGGCGAGACTTTCCAGGTTGAGATCAGGGATAAACTCGACCAGGTTCTCGAGAAGATGGGATTCGGCAGCGCAGCCAATAAGGTCTTGAAAGATATAAAGGCTCCAATGCCGGGACTCGTACTCGAAATAGCGGTCGTAGAAGGACAAGAAATGAATGATGGAGACAAAATAGCCATCCTGGAGGCAATGAAGATGGAGAATAGCATAATGATCCACGGAAAAGCGGTAATAAAGAAGATATTGGTAAGTGCGGGACAAGCAGTAGATAAAGGCCAGGTGCTTGTAGAACTCGAGTAGTGGAAGTATAAAATGTAGAATATTAAATTAAAAATGTAGAACTGGAATGCAAAAGATCCTGGTTGCTAATCGCGGCGAAATTGCGCTAAGGATCATGCGTACGATAAGACGCATGGGCATACGATCGGTGGCGGTGTATTCCGACGCTGATCGTCAGTCGCCACATGTATTGTTCGCGGACGAAGCTGTTTACCTCGGGGCTGCTCCCTCCTCGCAATCTTACCTCGATGGAGATAAGATCATCTCATTCGCGAAAGAGTCAGGCGTCGATGGCATTCATCCAGGCTATGGATTCCTCAGCGAGAATGCGGAGTTCGCCAGGAAGACGGAAGAGGCCGGCATCACTTTCATCGGACCCGGTCCGGATGCGATGCGCATCATGGGATCGAAACTCGCCGCGAAAGAATGTGTGAAGAAATATGATATTCCAATGGTGCCTGGCATCGACAAGGCCATCGAGGATGTGAAATCTGCAAAGGATGTAGCCTCGAAGATTGGGTATCCTATCTTAATAAAGGCGTCGGCAGGTGGCGGCGGCAAAGGAATGCGTACTGTAGAGAAGGAAAGCGAATTCGAGGAACAAATGCAGCGCGCTACAAGCGAGGCGAAGTCATCTTTCGGTGATGGTTCGGTATTCATAGAGAAGTATGTGAGTTCTCCACGACATATAGAAGTTCAGGTGTTGGCCGACAACTATGGCAATACCATTCACCTGTTCGAACGCGAATGCAGCATTCAACGGCGACATCAGAAAGTGGTAGAAGAATCACCCTCTTCGATATTGACACCCGAGCTACGCAAGAAAATGGGAGACGCTGCAGTGATGGTGGCGAAGTCGTGCGGCTACCGGAGTACGGGTACTGTTGAATTCCTTCTAGACGACAAACTGAATTTTTATTTCCTTGAAATGAATACGCGCCTGCAGGTCGAACATCCCGTGACCGAGATGATCACGGGCATCGATCTCGTGGAGGAACAGATCCGGATAGCGAGGGGTGAGAAACTTCGGTATACACAGGAAGATCTTCAGATTAATGGTCATTCGGTAGAGTTGAGGGTGTACGCAGAAGATCCGTTGAACAACTTCCTTCCATCGATCGGTACGCTGTCGAAGTATAAGGTTCCCCAGGGAGATGGAGTACGCGTGGACGATGGCTATCGTGAGGGCATGACCATCCCGGTGTACTATGACCCGATGATCGCGAAACTCGTCACGCATGGCAGAGACAGGACGGAAGCTATCCAGAAAATGAAATCCGCGATCAAAGACTTTTCCATTGAGGGAGTGTCTACTACTCTCCCATTCGGAACGTTCGTGATGAACCATGAAGCCTTCATCTCGGGGAAATTTGACACGCAGTTCATCCAAAAACATTATACAGCTGAGAAACTCCGCGAAGAACAGAAGGAGAATGCAGCGAATGCAGCCCTGGTGGCATTGAAATATTGGCTGGAGAAACAGAAAGAGATCCGGATCCCTGAAGGAGTGGCAACTAATTGGACAAAACGATTGTATTGATCTATGAAAAAATCCAAGGCAGAAATATTAAGAAGTAAGATCAGCGAGGGCAAACTAGGTGGTGGCGCTGCAAGGAATGTGGCGCAACACAAGAAAGGTAAGTTGACAGCTAGGGAGCGAATAGCCTTGCTGATCGATCCAGGTTCCTTCGAGGAGATCGGCGCACTGGTGCTTCATCGCACTCGCGATTTCGGCATGGAGGACCAACAATTTTATGGCGATGGCGTAGTTACCGGGTATGGAACCATCAATGGACGCCTGGTGTATGTCTTCGCTCAAGACTTCACCGTATTTGGCGGCGCATTATCCGAAACGCATGCGGAGAAGATTTGCAAGGTCATGGATCTCGCCATGAAAACAGGGGCGCCCATGATTGGTCTCAACGACTCAGGTGGTGCACGCATACAGGAAGGCGTTCGTTCATTGGGAGGATATGCCGATATCTTCTACAGGAATGTACAATCATCGGGAGTGATCCCGCAGATATCTGCGATCATGGGACCTTGCGCGGGTGGCGCGGTCTATTCTCCGGCCATGACAGACTTCACGCTGATGGTAGAGCATACGAGTTATATGTTCGTCACTGGGCCAAATGTAGTAAAGACAGTCACTAACGAGGAAGTGAGCTCCGAGGAACTTGGAGGAGCGAGTACACATGCTACCAAGTCCGGCGTTACGCATCTCGTGGCTGAGAACGATATGGAATGCATCGCACAGGTGAAAAAGCTGCTGAGTTATATGCCGCAGAATTGCGAAGACAAGACGCCGATGGTTCCATATACACCAGGAGACGAAACGCGTGAAGTATTGGAGACTATCATTCCGGCGAGCAATAATCAGCCGTATGATATGCGCACGGTAGTAGTGGGGATCTGTGATAATGAATCTTTCTTCGAGATACATGGAGAGTATGCGACGAACATGGTGGTGGGATTCGCGAGACTCGCGGGTCGAAGCATTGGGATCGTCGCCAACCAACCGATGCGACTTGCGGGAGTACTGGATATTGACAGCTCGAAGAAGGCGGCGCGATTCACGCGTTTCTGCGATTGTTTTAATATTCCCTTACTCGTATTAGTGGATGTGCCGGGCTTCCTTCCCGGAACTGACCAGGAGTGGCATGGCATCATCACCAACGGAGCGAAGTTATTGTATGCTTTAAGCGAGGCGACAGTGCCGCGGGTGACGGTGATCACGCGAAAGGCTTATGGAGGTGCATATGATGTGATGAACTCGAAACACATTGGGGCCGATATGAACTTTGCTTGGCCGGGCGCCGAGATCGCCGTCATGGGTGCACGTGGAGCGAGTGAGATTATTTTTAAGAAAGAAATTTCCGAGGCCGCCGATCCCACTAAAAAGCTTGCAGAGAAGGAAGCTGAATACGCCGAAAAATTCGCCACTCCCTACCTCGCCGCCGAACGCGGATTTATTGATGAAGTAATCGAACCAAAATTCACACGCACAAAACTAATCAAGGCGTTTGCAATGCTCGAGAACAAAGTGGCAACCTTACCACGGAAAAAACATGGCAATATTCCTTTGTAACATGTTTGTGGAATTAGGAATTGGGAATCGGTTAGTTCCTGATTACTGATTACTGATTACCGATTCCCAATTCCCACAAACCTTCGCGCCTCTGCGTGAAAATGGGCAAGTCTTAATTTTATTTTGGGAAAAATTATCCCAGTCCTTTCAACCACTTTACAAGATCATCCTTGGCCTGTCCGGTCTTCTTCTGTACACGTCCCCAAAATTCCTCATCTTTTCCCTCTTCGTGCTTGAGATCATCGTCGGTCAGGTTAGCATATTTTTGTTTCAGCTTGCCTTTCCACTCGTGCATTTGTCCTTTTACTTCCATCTTGTCCATAAAATGATGTTTTAATGATTAAGAATTATATGTAGAGGACAAAAAATTGTGCCAGAAGGAGCCCCTGAATCTTATGATGCTTAATCGTTTAAGGTTTAACATTCTTTCCTAAAAAACCTGTCGCCGTGATGTGGGCTATTTAATCTTCATTCCCGGAATGAGAGGATATGTTTCCACTAGTTCGAGGGATTTGATCATGCTTTGGGTGGCATCCTTGTACTTAAGGAAATGAGGAGTCAGCAAATGGAATTTGTAGGCGGTAGTATTATCATAGATTTCAAGAATAGTAATTTACGTGGGTTGATTAATCAGGGTTAACCTTTCCGGCTTTCGGCTTTGCTTGCAATAATATATTTGTTAGCACAGGCGTCGACATTGCTTGTTCGGTGTTTTGTAACTACATTTATCCAGCTCACAAATTCAAATAAGCATGAGAATTGCAAAAATTATCTTCCTAGTTCTTGGTATTCTTCTCATCCTCTTCACCCTGCTCGGTTATTTAGGTGGCGCAGACCCATTTAAGGAAGACGGTAAAATGATAAATAGGATAGCCTATTTCGTTGGCGTGAACCTTTTTGCAATAACCGGACTTCTCTTTCTTTTTGTCTCTTACCTATTGTCAAGAAGAATAGCCAGTAGAAATCAGAGGAAATTTCTCGACTCATTCCTCGCGCCTGAAAAAACCACCTTTGATGACCGGTGAGCGCATCGTCCAATCATTGGAAGTTTAGAGCTGTCAGCTTTAATACTATTACTGGCACTATATCTGCGTTTTTCCCACATCGCATTAGTTTGCCACAAAACTCGTGACAACCTGCTGGGGATGCATTCTTTAAATTGAACATGTGATGAAGGAAATCGATCAACCTGGTTTTGTACATGTCAAAGGCGCTCGCGAACACAACCTGAAAAATATAAACCTCGATATACCCCGTGATGCACTTGTCGTGTTCACAGGGATATCGGGATCCGGTAAATCATCTCTTGCCTTCGGAACCCTTTATGCCGAGGCACAGCGCCGTTACCTGGAATCTGTTTCTCCTTATGCCCGCCGTCTCTTTCACCAGATGGCCATCCCAGAGGTAGATGAGATCGATGGATTACCTCCGGCCGTTGCACTACAACAGCAGCGAGGTGCGCCTACTACCCGGTCTTCGGTGGGGAGTGTCACCACACTCTCCAACCTGCTTCGGATGCTTTACTCGAGAGCGGGTGATTATCCCAAAGGGCAGACTATATTATACGCAGAATCGTTCTCACCGAATACACCGCAGGGAGCATGCCCCCGCTGTCATGGTCTTGGACGCATATACGATGTGACAGAGCAGTCGATGGTTCCCGATGATACCCTCAGCATTCGTGAACGAGCCGTCGCCGCATGGCCAACCGCATGGCATGGACAAAACCTCCGCGATATTCTTACAACTATGGGCTACAATGTCGACAAGCCATGGAAGGACTTACCAAAGAAGGATCGAGAGTGGATACTGTTTACCGATGAACAGCCCGTCGTCCCGGTATATGCGGGTTGGACGCACAAAGAAATCAAACGAGCAATAAAGGAAAAAATGTCGCCCAGCTATAAAGGAAAGTTCATCAGCGCACGCAAGCACGTATTACAAACATTCGCGACTACAAAAAGCCCAATGCTGAAGAAGCGGGCCGAACAGTATATGGTAGCGAGTGCCTGTCCTGTATGTAAAGGAAAGCGATTGAGAAAGGAATCGTTGTCGGTGAAGTTTGCCGGTTATGACATCGCTGAGATCGGGTCACTGTCAATGGAGCGATTACATGAATTGATGTTGCCGTATGCGGAACCGGGCAACATTGAGAAGGAAGATCAAAAACGGTTGGTGGCGCAACGTATCACGGAAGACGCAACTACGCGGTTAAATGTTCTCTTGCGGTTAGGACTAGGGTACCTCGCTCTCGACAGGAGCACGCCGACACTTTCTCCAGGTGAATTGCAACGATTACGGTTGGCCACGCAGGTTCGCGCCAACCTCTTCGGCGTAGTGTACGTGTTGGATGAACCCTCTGCCGGACTTCATCCTGCCGATACGGAAGCCTTGCTGGAGGCGTTGGATGCATTAAAAGCGGCGGGCAACTCATTGTTCGTTGTAGAACATGATCTCGACGTAGTCCGTCACGCTGATTGGATCGTAGATGTTGGACCTGGTGCAGGCCAGCATGGCGGAGAGATCATCTATAGTGGTGAATTAGATGGGCTTTCAAAAAAGAAAAATTCCATCACGAGGAAATACCTGTTCAAAGAAATTTCTCCGCTTAAATCAGTGGAGAGGGAACCGAGAGGATGGCTGACGCTGAAGAATGTCACGCGTAATAATCTTCATGGGCTGGATGCCGAATTTCCGTTGGGAGTATTCACGACCGTGACGGGTGTATCTGGTTCTGGTAAGTCAAGCCTCGTGAGCCAGGCATTGATCGATCTCGTGTCGGGGCACCTTGGAGAGGAAAAGATTTCCGAGGATACAGGCATCTTCGCAGAGACGGCACCGGCGACCTTGAGTGGCAAGGTTATCGAAGGAATGGAATCCATCTCGAGGCTAGTGCAGGTCGATCAAAAATCTATTGGGCGAACGCCGCGTTCGAACCTGGCGACCTACACTGGGCTATTCGATCATGTGAGAAAACTATTCGCTGCAACGGACACGGCGCGTCAGAGAAAATACGATGCGGGAAGATTTTCATTCAACATCTCGAAGGGTAGATGTCCCAATTGCGAGGGCGAAGGATTTGTGATGGTGGAACTATTGTTTCTGCCAAGTGTCTACTCTCCCTGTCCCGTCTGCCATGGTAAGCGATACAACAAACAGACATTGGAAGTGACATACGAGGATAAGAATATCGCCGAGGTGTTGGAGATGACGGTGGATACGGCGCACGACTTCTTTTCGGGCGACACGAGTATCTGCAAATCGTTGACGGTATTGAAGGAAGTTGGACTTGGTTATCTACGTTTAGGACAGCCGGCGACAGAATTATCGGGAGGTGAGGCGCAGCGCATCAAGCTGGCGACGGAGTTGCAACGGGTGGGTAAAGGCAATACACTCTACGTACTTGACGAACCGACGACTGGATTGCACCCGCATGATACGGATAAACTGATGTCGCAGTTGCAAGGACTTGTAGATGCTGGCAACACCGTGATCGTGGTGGAACATAACATGCGCGTGGCGGCGAGTAGCGATTGGATAATTGATATGGGACCAGGAGCCGGTGAGAAGGGAGGAAGGATATTGATCGCCGGAAGGCCGAAGGATATAGCAGCGCATGAGGAGAGTGTGACGGCGAAATACCTGAAACCGCATTTGAAGGCAAGCATTGCAAAAATTGAACTCGCAGCCGGATAGGTACAATTCAAAAGCCGCCGTTGCCGCCATTGTTGGTGTTTCCCGGGCTAACTCCAACACACTTCAACGCCAAGGATGCCTGGGAGCACCAACAACTGAAATCCATGACAGTATCAATTGCCTTAAGCATATAATTTGAGTCACTCCATTTGTTTGTACTCGCCGCCGTTGTTGGTGTTTCCCGGGCTAACTCCAACACACTTCAACGCCAAGGATGCCAGGGAGCACCAACAACCGAAGTAAATGACAGTACCCAATACTTAAACCTCTAGTTCGAATTAAACCAAGGGAAGTTTCATCATTATGTCAATCTGTTCGGAGTTGCCTAGCTTGAAAATGTGCTTGCCTAACTCAAGGAAACCATTTTTCTTATAAAATTTTATTGCCCGGGGATTTTCCTCCCAAACTCCCAACCAAACATACGTGGCATTTCTCTGCCTGGCAATTTCCATAGCTTTCTCATAAAGCCGTTGACCTACCACTTTTCCATGAAATTCGTTAACCACATAAATCCTTTCTATTTCCAATGCTCTATCATCCTGTAACTCTGTTTGTGATCGCCCAAAGTTTAACTTTAAATATCCAATGACAAGATCGCTAATAACAGCAAAATAAAACTCCGATTCTGGGTTATGGAGTTCAGCGGTCAGGTTTTCTTTAGATAAACCTTCGTCAAGATATTTTCTCATGTCGGCTTTGGTGTTTCCGGCTGAAAATGTTTCTAAAAAGGTCTGCCTACTAATCTTTTGAAGTTCCTCACATTCATTTACAGCCACTCTTCTTATTTCAAAATCGTTCATGCTTTTTAAGTCTACCATTTCAAGGTAGTGGCTCAAACATACTTACTTTTAAATAAGGTCGGTCAGTGATCACTAACTATCAGGGCCTCAGTCGAAATACCTAACAGGTAAATCCAACCACTCCATTTGTTGGTACGCCCTCACTTAACTTGAGCGATTTCGGGTATAGCCGGGAAACACCCAAAGGTGAAATGCAATATTAATTTGTCGCAACGCCACCGAAAACGGTCGCATCGACCCTCTCCTGGGCCGCTAATAATATAATAGTTTTACTGAAAATTTTAAAACGATGCGAAACCTAATCCTCGAAGAATGGATTTCAATGGACGGCTACGTGGCAGATCGAAACGGTCAGTTGGATTTCTTTACCAAATTGACCGCCGAGGAAAATACCTATTCCGATAGGGAACAGCTAAAGTTCATGGACACGATTGATACAATTCTGCTAGGTAGAAAAACTTATGAATTATTCGTTGAATTCTGGCCAACAGCAACTACTGACAAGGAAGTGATTGCCGACAAACTGAACCAGGCAAAGAAGATTGTTTTCTCCAATACAATAACAAAGGCACCATGGGGGAAATGGCCGGAAGCGGAAGTCATGGGTGGGAATGCTGTCGAAGCAATCAGGGATCTTAAAGCCCAGCGTGGTAAGAACATGGTCATCTGGGGAAGCATATCGCTGGCCCAGTCGTTGATGAATGAAGGATTAATAGATGAATATCACATGCAGGTTTGCCCGGTATTAACGGGAGGTGGTAGAAGACTGTTTACGGAAGAGACGAAAGGGGGAGACTTGAAACTCCTGGAGCTCAGGCAATATGATACGGGGACTGTTTTCTTGAATTATCAGCCAGCAAGGAAATAACGTCAAGGTTACCAGGAATCACCAACAACCCGACATGATAGCATCAATCATCCTTACCGTTTAAAGTAAGGTCACTACATTTGTTGGTGCTCCCTTGCTTTACTTGCATTGAGTCTTCACGAATTCAGCCGGGAAACACCAACAAAGGCCGAAATTGGTTCTTTGCTACACGATTAGGCCTTCATGAATACTGTACTTAAACTTCCATTCGAGCGATCTACCCTTATATCATTTCGCCTTTACATATACAAACTCTGTTGAAATGGCCCACGGGCCATTGTCGACAGAGGTTTCTTCTTTAAAGTTATAGTTCTCCCCAGATTTGACCATAGTAACCCTGGTCTTGGTTAGTTTGTCTTTAATTAGCTCCTCACCCTCAAAAGAAAGGTTGCCTGCGTCATCAAATGTCCCTCGCAAAGTTTGGCTCTCGCCTGAACTTCCGTAGTGGTAGTATGTTATATGTTTGCCCTCAGTAGAATAGCCCATAATACTCACACCTTTCTTCAGTCCGCCGGATTTTGTCTTTAATTCGGTGTTACAAACTAAGAAGTATCCACCTTGATACATTTCACAGACTTCCAGAAATCTATCCTCCATTCCTTGAATGGTCCAACGTCCCACAATAGCAGATAATTTCTTGTGTTCGGCAGATGGTTCTCTGGTTTGCGCGTTTGCTTGCTGTAAAAACGAAAACAAGAAGATCGCAATGGAAAGTTTTTTCATAACAGTCATACATTTTCTTTAAAAGTTTACTGAATTTAAGATAGAATGGAAATTATTCGTTTCAAGAAAAAACCTGCTTCGCTCGTATCAGTAATTCCTCAGGCTACGTCAATGCCATTTTACTTGATGCAGTTGTGTCTACGCTCGGGAATAGTCTCCATGCTGGTCCGGACAGTTGCAAAGCCTTATTTTTCTTCTTCCGCCTGCAGTTGCTTTTCACAATACGCTATCCTTCCCTCGCAAAAATCCTGGTTGCGTTTTGAATTATCTATTTCCTTCAATTTAGAAGTAAAATAAATACAACTTTTATAGTCCTTCCCATACATGGTACATTCTGAAGCAAAAAGTACGGCCTTTGTAAAGGAGGTATCCATTTTATAAGCGGCCGAAAATTTCTCAATCGCTTTCTTATTAAGCTCCATCGCAATTCCTTCATCTGTATCCTGAATCGAAATTCTATTCTCAAGGATTTCCATGCCTTCTGCATGAAGTTGTCTTGCGGCTATCGGGTCCTGGCGCACAATGTCTGGCTGGCATGAGATCAACGAAACGATTGAAAAACAAAAAGCGATAATCCTAATCATACTTTTTAATTATTCCATTTAACGTCTAGTTTTCTGGGGACAACACCTTGCTAACACCAATCGCCACTTAGTCTATGAAGGTACATTCTTCAGTCAGCATTTCAGGAATCTCCATCTGGTTTGCAAACGTTTCGAATCCGATAGCTCGAGAGAGCACCAACAAAGGCGGAAAACCCCTCGCAACAAAGCAACTTAATCAACTGAACTCATTTCCCATGATGCATGTCTATTTCTTTTTGGGAAAGTTTCAGAAATCTTGCCGCATTATTATAAAAAATATCTCTCTTTTGTTTCTTCGACAGAAAAATGGCTGATTCAATGGCTTCTATTGATTTATTTATCAGTTCAGGCCAAATCATCTGGTCGGAGCCATACAACACCCTATTACAGAAACCAGCCTTAACTATTTGCTCCAAATAAGAATGAAATGCCGGTTTGCTTAAATCGGTCACAATTCCACTAATGTCCAGGTACACTTGCGGGTGTGTCCATAGTAGTGCCAACAATTCATTAACCATAGGCCATGCTGCATGCATAATATATACACGCAATTTCGGATGCTTGACCAGGATTTCTTCCAATTTCAATGGACTATGCAATTTGGCCCTATACTTATCCCAACCAAGGTAAGGTGCGCCAATTGGACCGGGGCCGATATGAATGCCTACAGGAATGTCAAGCTCTTCCGCTAATGCCCAATACGGAGTGAGGAAAGGATCGTCTGGCGCCATACCATTATACTGCACTGCTATTTCCCCTAAGACCTTAAATCGTCCCTGGGTGAAGAGGTTTCGAAGAGAGTCAGGCGATGGGTCTGCGCCGTCACCACGTAGATAAAAACTGGGTATGACTCTTCTGGATTCTGCTTTATGCCAGACCTCCGTGAGTCGACCACTTGTTACTCCATACATGTTATGCTTCCTGAAGAGATCAAAGGTCCTGTTCATTACATCATCATCCGTAACTTCTGACACCAGGGGATACTTACATTTCTTAGCTGCAGCGATTAAAGTGTCGCCCCAATCCTTACCGGTTGGTGTGGCTGGGAACTCCTCGTTGAAAACGCAAAGAGTCATGGGAACCATCCCCGCAAAATTAGCGTGGTTGGCATGAATATGCATATCAATAATCGGCTGAGATTTCCCCTGCGCGAACGAAGATGTACTGCAGCATAAGAAAAAAAACATATGCCGAAACGCTAGCGTGGATACAGGCGCAGTTATACGAGACGTTTTTCTTTGGTACATATTTAAATGTTGAAATCCGAGTGACTAAAATTGGGCAGCTGACACCAATCATTACATTTCGATGAAGATACATTCTTAAGTCAGCATCCGAAAAACTCGAGATGGCTTGAAATGCGTGTGCACTCGTGTTATCAGTCAAATTCAATCCACTTCCTTTCAAAATATAACACGGTCGACTTATTCGATTTATCTATAGCGATGGCCCTGACAAATTCTCCCACTGAGGCCATATACTTTAGTGTCAGATCTTTCATCCCACGCGTGTCGTAATATGCCCCAAGCCTACAGTTAAAAGGATTATTCTCGACATCATTTGTAAAAACGGATAGTAGGAAAATCCTTTCTGATTTCACGTCGGGATGCGCATAACCAAAAATCCTATGGTCTTTTCTTATGTTGGCCGAAAGGTCGATTAAACTGTCTTGCAATGACACGTGAGCCTTGGTTACATCATTGCCAGAGGATCTTACCATTTCCTGGTTTGCCCGGTCAATGCTGTCCAGCGTATTCAGGCTTTTGGATCGGCTTGTCCTTTTTTCTTTTTCAAAGTTTGAACCGGTACTAGTTGTCGTTCTATTTACAGCGACGGCGCTGGAATTATTGATAACAATCCTACCATCATTGATCACCATCTTTATCGACCTCAAGGCATCAAGGCCTTCTAATGGATTCTTCTCCAGGATAAGAATGTCCGCATCCAATCCTTTCTTTAGACTGCCGGTCGACTTGTCGATTCCCAGGCATTTGGCAGAAACTGATGTCATTGACTTAATAACATCCATAGCGCTTAGTCCTGCCTTTTGTAATTGCATGGCTTCAGTGGCAATGGTAAGGCCGGCGATTGAGTATCGCGTGTCGGTACCAGCAGCAATCGGAATACCCATTTTGTACGCCCGCTTCGTTACTTCAGTTATCAGTTGTTCGAACGTTCTAATTCGTTCAGCTAAGACAGGATTCTCCCGATTCTGCAGACTAGCCCCCACCTGTTTCCAGTACGAAAATGTAGGAACTAAATAGGTGCCCATTTGCTTCATCATGGAAAGTGTAGAATCACTCAAATAAGTTCCATGTTCGATGGAGAATACGCCAGCTTGTACTGCAGCATAGGCACCCTCATCCCCGTGGGCATGCGCTGCTACTCGTATTCCCTCTTTTTTAGCCTCGTCAACAATAGCCATCAATTCTTCATTGGTAAAGGTCCGTTTTCGTGGATCTGTTCCAGGTGTTCCTGCCCGCTCCGTGGCAAAAACCTTAATGAGGTTCACTTTTGCTGAGACCAATGCTCTGACTAGACGGCGCACGTTCTCCCCTCCTTTCACTTCGGGTTTCATATCGCTCAAAGCTGGAAAAGCCGAATAAAACTCCTCGGGCATGTCGGGCCTTATGCCATAGCCTGCTGCTACTACGTCAGGTATATGATTGTCCCCGGTGTTATGCGCCTGTCGAAGTTGTATGTCAAAGAATTTATTTGCTCCCATTGTACGCGCAGTGGTCACGCCCGTCGCTAAAGCATTTCTTGCAGAATCAATATGGTAAAAATGTACATGGGCGTCTATATAACCAGGCAGAACCCATTTACCCTTCAGATCAAGAACAATCGCTGTAGGGAGTGTCTTCGCACTGCCCCGCTTTATGGAAGTGATCTTGGCGTTCTTTATAGTGACTGTGACATCGATTAGTGGCGAATTCGAAATGCCATCAATTACGTTTACATGTTGAAGGATAATTAGACTGGAATCCTTTTGAGCAAAGAGGGAGTGCCCACATAGAACAAAACAGACGAAAAGCATCAGATGCTTCATCCCATACATTTAAGTGATCTAAAGCTATTTAAAATGTATTAAATCGGGGATCGGAAAATCGGTCATAGCCTCATTCAAGGACCGTCCAGACTACATGATACAACGGCGCCTTACAAGGTGCTGACGTATCAAATTATGTTTCAAAATCTTACCGTGCTCCGGAGAGATCATTGCCTGGTGGTCAGATGTTCACGTTTTGGAAACGTTTCGGATTCTTTGCACAGGTATAACGTCCTTTATTCCTTAACTTAATCCCATGGGAAGGTCCGCATTCATCATCGCAGGCATATTACTCTCAATTGACACTTATTCGCAAAAGATCAGGCTCGATGCTAACACGATCGAAGCTGTGAATGTATATATGGCAATGGATAGGGCTATGGGCAGGGAGGTGTTAAAAGTGATAAAAGACTCTGCTGTGAAAAAAGCCGACGAACCGACCTATGTGAAAATCCGGGGAGTCAATTTTAAGAATGGTACTATTGAGGTAAAGGTGTTGGGCAGGCTATTGAAGAACGCGACGGAGTTCGCAAGAGGATTTATCGGTGTTGCGTTTCGGATCAATGACAGCAACACAAAGTTTGAGAGCATTTATATCCGCCCCACGAATGGTCGGGCGAATGACCAGGTACGGAGAAATCATTCTACCCAGTATTTCTCATATCCCGACTACAAATTCGATCGACTCCGAAAGGAGGCACCCGAGCGATATGAATCGTATGCGGATATGGAGTTGAATAAATGGATAACCCTTAGGATTGAAATACAGGATGCCCAGGCAAAACTATTTATCGACAGGAATGAACAGCCTTGCCTGATTGTGAATGACCTAAAACACGGAGCGGATGCTGAAGGGGGTGTGGGATTGTGGGTAGACGTTGGTACGGAAGGGTTCTTTAAGGATTTGAAGATTACCAAACGAGAATGAAGTTGGAAAGTGAATTTACTTTTCCTAATCGACTAAATTTCGATTCAATCCTCGATTGCCTCTATACCAAGGTCCTTTAGCCGATCAAGATGATCCCTCATTGCCTTGAGTTGCTCAGGAGCGTGCCCCTGCCAATCCGTGACTTCACCGATGACCCTGAGTGGTTTTGCTGTACGATATGATTTTGTTGGATTACCTGGAAATTTCTTGTCTGTGAGGTTAGGATCATCTTCCATGGGTCCAGTCGCCTCAACTAAATAAATTCTTCCGGGCCCATCGCCCAACGCAAGTTCGGCTCCCCAGATAGCCGCATCCAGCGTGGCGGATAGGTATACATATGATGCCTTTTTCCTTTTACCGTAGTTTGAATTGAAGCCGGGTTCGATCAGGTCACCGGGCTTCAAATCAGCCTTCGTTCCGTGATACAGTCTTTGTGAACTCAGTTCGTTACTAGATTCCATTACATCATCTCACTTTGTGTTTGTTTAACATTGACTGTTCCGGGAAACCGCACGTTTCCTCTCTTAAATCCATTTTGAAGTATATGTTATTTTTTTGCATCATTCGGATCAAACCCATACATAAATGTATTGAGTAATCCCCCAGAACTTGCAAGCCCAACACTGTCCATTAGCTCCTCGAAATAAAGGCAAATGCGTTCTCTATCCTCCGTATCTAGACTGTTACCATCAAATCTTTCGAGGCCAGTCTTTATCTTTTCCAGGTATTCATAGTCTGTTGGACTGGGCTTTGACGCCACAGTATTGAAATCGTCAGCTGCCTGGTTTATCCTTTGTGATAAACTTTCACGCAATGAAGGTTCTGCAACACCGAGATAAAAAATGGAAGTATCCGCTATGAACTTTTCTTTCTTCTTAAACTCTTCAAACCTGTCCACTACAATATTAGAGGGTTTGGTTTGTGTCTGTCCGCAGGCTAAGACTAGAGAAATTGAAAATATTAAGATGAATAGCCGCATTGGAAACTAGTTAAAGTTGGAAAGCGTTTTTTCTAGATTTTCGTATACAAACTTAATTCCGGAACGCCTACTTACACATTCCGTTCCTGGCTTCAATCCAGGATTCGACAAAAACTCTTCGGCGATCTTCCTAAGGCAATCATCCGCATGTATGACGGCATGAGAGGCAGAAGGAACGATAAGCAATGTTGATTTTGATAAACCCTTAGCCGTGATCTCCCCGAAAAGCGGCGGACATACAGGATCGTACTCCCCTGATAATACTAATGCGGGAACATCACTTACGACGGGTTGAAACACTTCGGAACCTGCGCTTCGAGGCTGCCACGCATCACAAAGCTCACCTTCAAAATCCACAAAGAATGAAGAAAACTCCGGGTAGTTTGAAAGCAGGGACACCTTCGTCTCCTCAACGGTTCTAGGCCTCGCCTCATAACAGGAGACCGCTTTACTCTGGGGCTCCGAAAATCGACCGAAGGAATTGGGGTCGTTAAATGCCTCAACCCATTTTGAAAGAATTGAATCATTACCATTGCCAACTTCGTGAATGGCGAGAGGAACGAATGGAATTGACTTTGGGCTCAACATGGCACTCCAAATACTCCATGCAAAATCGTCGCCGTAATAATCATATCCCTCCGCATCTCCGTTTCCTTTTATTTTAACCGGGGTCTTATTCAACCTGGAAACAGCTTTTACGAAATCAGCCCTGATCGAAGGGAAGCGAGCAAAGGCTTCGGGGTCCTTGGATATATTACTCTCGAGTACATTAAAACAGGTATCGAAGGGGCGAATGAAATCCAGCCATGGTGCGTTTGGTGGAAATGGAGAATCGAGTATAATACTGGTGATATGCTTACCGTGATTGCGAAGCAGGTTTAACCCCACCGTCGTGCCGTACGAAACTCCGTAAACACTCCAGTTTGAAATTTTCAATGCCCTACACAACTCTGCCGCATCGTCGGCCAGTTGAGCGGAGTTGAAAGATGAAATATCTATCCCTTCTGACAATGACTGGTCATGACATTTCTTATATAAAGATATCTTATACGCCTTCCTTGCCTCTTCCCCAGAATTACTCCTCGAAAATTTAGACAGCGAGTCCTTCATTCCTGGACAAAGATTAGGTTCAGAAAACCCCGTACCGCGATAATCAAAGAATATTATCGGCCTTTTCTCCCTGAGCAACTTCCATGTCTTTGATCTTAGATAGCGTGGCACATTTCCTACCGTGGCAATCCCCGGTCCTCCATGGAGGTATAATAACGGTGGTTCATTTGATTTCGTTAGGGAGGGTGTTACTACCGCAGCAATGTAGAGTTTCCCCTTGGAGGGATTCGCCGTCTGCTTTGGAACCGGAATTAAGTAACAGGAGACTTTATTGCTGTCCGCCCACAAGGAATCAAGGCCTATTCTTGAACAGGCACATTTGAAACTATTCTGTTGAGTGAAGCAACTCCCCGAAAAAGAAAGGAACCAAAAGAATAAAATTGTCTTCGTCAAGGCAGATAGTTTTATTACATACATGAATCTCCCTTCCCCCAAGGATCCCGTCATTGCGAGGCCTTTGTTCACTAACGAATCAAGGGGCCGTCCCCCCAAGGTCCCCGTCATTGCGAGGCCTTAGTTCACTAACGAATCACGCGACCGTCCCCCCAAGGTCCCCGTCATTGCGAGGCCTTAGTTCACTAACGAATCACGCGACCGTCCCCCCAACGTCCCCCGTCATTGCGAGGCCTTAGTTCACTAACAAATCAAGCGACCCTCCCAGAGGCCGAAGCAACTTCATCCGTTCACAACTCCACCGTTTCCCCATCCTTAATCTCAAACGGGTAGAAATTCAGTCCCAACTTTAACTGGTAGCTACCAATGGGCAGCGCTAACTTCTTTGGCTTATTACCGGAAGTATGCGCTTTCTCTTTAGCGCTATCATAAAGATGCCAGTCGCCGTCAGAAACCACATTAAGAAAACCGGACTTCAGCCTTGTTTCATGTCCCTTTTGTATAGGTACATTATCTACTGGAACTGTTGATAGTGTAAAGCGATACACACCCGGTGACATAGGATAGGTTTTATCATTGCGGGAAACGCTGGTAAGGAACTTTTTATCTGTTGGCTGATAAATAAGAATATCCCTATCAATATCGGCCGGGAAATTTATGTCAAGGCGGCCCAGTACCCCTTTCATTGTGGGAACAGGCGTAATAACCCATTTTTCGGATGACTCTTCTTTGGCAGGATTGGTATTCGACATCGCATTATCCGACGCCCCTGTCTCTGAATTCCCACCTACACTTGCCGACAGTACTTGATCTTCTGCATACTGGTATACCTGTTCACATCCTGCATAATATTTCTTCATAACACTCTTCGCAATGTCGATGAATACATCGTTAACAATATTCATCATGCCGAGGTCGAGGCCATCCATAACCATATTCTTCAGGGCCCCGTCCATTGTGTTTACGAAACTGAAGAAATTAAGGACATTAATAGTCCAGTCTACTTTTGCCGCGTCTTCCCAACCCAAAAAACAAAAAGTCATGCCCCCACCTGCTGCCTGGTACGTTGAAAGAACGGGGTCAAGTAAGGTAGTCACGGATAAATTCTTTGCCTCTCCGGAAATGGAAAACTTTCCTGAAAAATGGCAGGGATTGGGATCCGAAAAGTCTGGCGAACGAGGCCGCATACGCAGTCTAAATGCGTTAAGAGTTATTTTGTCCACTTCCAACCTGATCTTAACCTGGCCCATTGGGGTAAATTCTACATGAGGGTTGCTGAACCTTAGGGTGAATTCGCCTGCGCTTACTTTTATTCCAAGGCAACTATTGACCATGTATTTATGGTTTGAGAGCAGCGTAAACTTGTACTCTCTCTCAATCACCTTATCGGTAATTTCCTTCATGATGTTCAATCCGTTCGGCACCCCTGTAATCTTTGGAGAATTGTTAGATTTCTTTCCTCCTACCTGGATCTTTCTATGTACAAGCCGTTCGGTAAGGCGTGGATCAATCTCGTTTCCGACATTTTCGCTGTCACTGGATACGACTCCCCGAAATTTAACTTTGGAGACCGGCTGTGCTATTAAAGCAATTGTTTGGGCATAAAATACCGACACCAGCAAAAAAGCATAAACGAGTAACTTTTTCATGATTTTAGGTTTTATGTTGAGAACGATGGTTGCCGGTTATTAAGAAGGGTAGGAATTAAATAGTGAATAGTGAGTAGTCAATGGTGAGTAGCCTCCGAGATCAGAAGTAGTACTAAGGATTACGAAACTCTAAAGAAGTTCTATTAAAATGCTTTCATTCACTACTCACTGCATTGACATTGAAGTTATATTCTTTTCATCGGTAATTAGGCTGCTTTCACGCGAAACTTTGCAAAACATTCCATTTGCCCTAAGTCGAAATAAGATAAAAGATTGACAACAGTGCTGTTGCTCAATCTGTAATAGAGTAGTCGACCTATGTCTGTGAAAGCCTAACCTTCCCCACTTTTTGTAGATTGACCCTATGATCATCTACCGGACTACAAGGCAAATCGAAGTTCTCGTCAGCAATCAGAACGTTAAACGTTAAACCCTTAAACGTTAAACGACCGCCTTCACTCGCTTACTTCTTTTATGCTCCTTCACCAGCCGGTAAATCGCGTACACCCCAGGTATCATGGGTAACACGGCAGTCCACATTCCGGAGAAATAAAACTCACCGCTGGTTTTGTAATAATAGTTCGGCATGCTGGCTACTTTCACTCCATCGATCGTTTGCGTGATGGCGTTGATATTTCCGGGCTCAAGTTGTGGTTCTATTATGGGAAAAATGAAATGGGTGAACTCAGCCACTCCGGGACCAATGAAAATAAACCAGGCAACGAATCCTGCGATCGGAACTTTATAATACAGTCCCAACGTAGTGAGTGTGTAAATGATAGGCCCGACCATCATGAAGACCATGAGAAAGCTTTTCTCTGACCAGGGGATATTAAAAATACGTGACATCGCCGGACCGAACCCGGTCAGGTATTCTTCCACCATGTGGATCTGTAGTGCAGCGACAGTTAGAATAAATATGGGCAGGATGATCTTGGGGTCGGTTGGATTTCTCAGGTAGGTGAAATACCAGAAAGTGAAGCCGATGACGGCGGCGCCGCCAACGATGATTACGGGTGCCAGGCCGATCGTTAAATACCCCATTGTGGGGGCGATGATGCAGATGGCAACAGCCATTACAAGGCTGAGTTTTTGAATTGGTTTTAGCGTTTGCATGATAACATTGTTTTGTTACTGCAAACGTAGAGCAGATGCGAGCGCGGTTTTTTTACAAATGATAAATAATCACCTCTGTGACCGTATACGACTGAGTGACACCTGGGTAATCCCGAGATAGCTGGCGAGATCGCCGAGGCTGATGCGCTGTAATAGGTGACCATTGTCTTTTAGGAAATGGGCATAGCGAGTGCTGGCATTCTCTTCCAGCATCTCACTGATGCGCTTCATCATATTCACAGCGGCGATGGATACGAGTTTCCTGAAGAAGGTTTCGATACAATGATGTTTGCGGCAGAGCTCTTCCAAATCCTTTTGCTCTATGTAGCTTACCTCGGTGGCCTCGAGGGCTTTGATGGCATAGGTTGAAGGTTGTTGGGTGATGAAGCTATCGAGTACGGTGAACATTTCACCTTCGCGGAAGAAACGCATAATGAACTCTTTTTCGCCGTTGTTGAAATAGGTTTTGGTGAGGCCGGAGTCAATGAAGAAGAGGTGGTTACAGATGGAGGTGCGGGTGAGGAGGTGTTGGTCTTTTTTGAGGGAGCGGGTTTTGAGTTTATTTTCAAGTTCACTTGAGGCTACTTCATCTAGGGGAGATAGGCGGTTACATGTTTTAACAAATTCAATCATTTCTTAATTGTATAGGCGCGCTATTCGGTATTTTAATTTGCATAAGTTTTCTTTCTAATGAAGTTGCAAACGAGATAAACCTTGAGAGGCAGCCCTTTTTGGAAGTCCAATAATTTATGTCAGCTTAAAGTACTGTCAAATTTTGGGATTTACGAAAAGCGCCTTCTGATCACTTAGGGAGTTGGCGAAACCGAAAGTTTTTTACTAATTTTACAGCAAATGTTAACGGATGATACCCGAAGCAAAATTAAAAATATCACTGCTGGAGTTATCCTTGAAGGGCAGCAAGATACTTGCACAACTGCCCGAAATCTCTTATGCCGAAGCTATCCAACAAGTACAACGGTTAGAGAAAACTTCGAAAGTCAATCAATCATCAAAAAAGAGCAGGCGCAAGCCTTAGAGAAATTTTGCATTAATCAGGGCCTGTGGATTGAAGAGCTTCCTTCAGATCCATCCTTTCTCAAACGCGGAGGTGAGGCAAGGGTTTTTTTGCATGAAGACGGGCATCACGTCCTCAAACTAAACGATGCAATATATTATGCAACCTGGCTGGAATTTCTGAATAGCATTCTCTTGCATAATCTAATTTTTCCGAACACTGAATATGAACTTCTTGGGTTTTCAAAAGAAGGAGAGATACTGCTAGCTATTCTCAAACAATCTTATATAGTTTCCGACGCCATGGTTGAGCTTAATGATATCAAGACTTTTCTTGAGTTCAATGCCTTTTCCAATACAAAAAATCATGATTATGAACACAAACAATTAGGATTAATATTAGAAGACATGCATGACGAAAATGTGCTTGTTAATTCCGAGACGCTTTTTTTCATTGATACTGTCTTTTATACAGTCAAACCAACCCACTAAAGCTCGAAGAAGGCAGTATTTGAAATGTCATTTCGCATATTGGATGGGGAGGCTACCCGACTCCTCTGTCAACAAAGTGATAGATCTACCAGATATGTTACAACGAAAGTTCTCGGTATAACTACTTTACTATCTCCACCCACACCCTCGTTCCCCTCCCCTCCTCACTCTCAATCCCCAACTCCCCATTTATCGAACCCACCCTCTCACGCATCCTCGTCAATCCCGCCGTCTTCTCCTGTTGATCCACTACGAACCCCTTACCGTCATCCGTTATCGTCAATGTTATCTTTCCGTCTTCTTCCTTGATGCTGATCCAAACGTTATTCGCTTCCGCATGATACATCACATTCGTCATTGCCTCCTGGCACACCCGGAAGAAATCTATCTTGACCTCATGAGGTAAATCTGTTTCATCATACTCGGCTTCGAAATGACAGGGTATGCCATTCAGGATCGAAAATTCCCTGCAATGCCATTCCAGCGTGGCATTCAACCCAAGGTCATCCAGCATATTCGGACTGATCGAAAATGAAATCCGGCGTATAGTGTCGACTAACAGATTGGAGATAGCGACAGCGTGCTCGAGCCTGTTCCTGGATGTCGCCGGTAGCTCAGGGTTATGTGAGTTGATCCAATCAATATCCATCTTCACCACCGACGCTAGTTGAGCCAGCTCCTCGTGTAATTCAGTAGCAAAGTATTTTCTATCACGTTCGATGCTCGTCTTGAAATGACTGGCCAGCCCTTTAAACTTCTTGTATTTTTCCTCTATCTCCTGTTCGATGGTCTTCCTCTCCGTTACATCCTTCGCAATGGCAAACACCACTTCCCGTTCCGGGAAATAGATTGAAGTCCACGCAAGCCACACAGTGTCTCCATTCTTCGCCAGGTACCTGTTCTCAAAATTCTGCAGTACCTGTCCTTTGATCAACTTGGTCCTCCGTTCCCTCGTCAGATCCTGGTCTTCCGGGTGTATGAACGTCGAGATGGGTCGTGCAAACAACTCCTCCTGCGTGTAACCCAGTTTTTCAATGACTGCAGGGTTCACGCGCTTGAAAAATCCTTCCTTATTCGCTACACACACAAGATCAGGCGACATCTCAAAAAAACTAAACTCATCAAATTCGGTGTGTAACCAATTAGGCATACTCGCGGTTTTCAAAATACATTCAGTAGTTAAAGTTCAGGAATTGGTAATTGTAGTATGGCGCAATATACTACGCTTTATGATTCAGATTTTACCCAAAGACCGAACATCGACTTCACTTTACTTTAGAAAAGTCAATTTCAATAGATTTTCAAACAATGACAGTTTATAGTTGCAGTATAATTTAATTAAGGAACTGTCCTTGTCCCGTCAATACAGTAGTTATAGAAAGAACAAAACAATCTTGATGATAATAGCATTCGATCGCAGAAACTCTCGCTATCGTCGTAGTTAATTCCTGCAGCGAGTTTCCACGACTTCATGATTTCATTTGGGTAAGAAATACTCCACAACTTGGAAGATTTTACCACTTTGACTTGTCAGTGCTTTGTCCGATTTAAAATATTTTTTTTGTTTATATCTCATCGAGAGCATCAGTTGATGCTTATTCATATTAGAAAAACTACCTAATACATACAGAACTAATAAAGTGTAAAGTATGGCCGATTTTGGTACTCCAGACCTTCAAGAAAATAGGTAAGAACAATCGTTAAGCAATTAATCAGACTCTGCCTTTTTTAGATCGTTTGCGCTAACCCATGAGAATATTTTCTATTATCCGCGGCATGCCAATTGTTTTACGTCAAATGTTTGATGGCATGTAATCCAAACCTTGACACAAACTATTTTATGACCCTTACGAAAACACCCTTAATCCGCAACTCAAGCATGCTTGTATGCTTGGTAAGCAGTGTAGTCTTTTTCACTAGTTGCCGAAAAGACATTTTAGATGAATCCTCAAATTCATCAATAACAAAGTCAGCAGTGGTTTCAGACACTCGCACCAATTCCGTTTCCAATGGAACGACCTATGAAGGCTTCGGAGCGAATGCCGTTGGTGGTTCAACGAGTTCAACTGTTTACCACGTTACTAACCTAAACAGTTCCGGTCCTGGATCCCTAGCCAATGGAATCGGCAGCAACAGGACTATAGTCTTCGATGTGTCAGGAACTATCACGGGTAGATTCGACCTGGCGAATATTAGTTACCTGACTATAGACGGAGCGGGTCAGGACATCACTATCAACAACAATGTAAATGGCGATGGAATTAGCTTCCAGGGACAAAACACTCACCACTGTATTCTAAAAAACATCCACGTGACCAACGCAGGCAATGACGGTATCAATGTAGTTGATGGAGCTCATGATATTGTCATTGCTAATTGTACGTCATATGGTAACCGCGATGGCAACATCGATGTAGCTGGCGGCTATAATGTGACGGTTCAGTACTGTATCATAGGTGGTGGCGCAGCAGGATGGTCAGGCGGAATGTTAATTACGGCTTCTAACGTGTCCATACATCATAACCTATTCTCGCCAGCCACTCCTAACGAAGTTGGCGAACGCTGCCCCATGGTGCATTCTAACTATTCTCCAGTCGGCAATCCTAATGCTGATATCAGGAATAATGTTATTTGGAGATTTGGACGTAATAACGCAACGGGAAGCGGTTATGGTGTAAACGTGGCTTATAGAGCTGCTGCCAATGCAGTCAATAACTATGTGTATACTCCAGTAACGGCCACTGCAAGTAATGGTGTTACGACTAGTGCATACGGAGAGCCCCAAGGATCGCTGTATGCATCAGGAAATGTATCGGGCAATGCGGGTACGGATGCGAACGGAAGCACCAATCATGCTGAATATCCAATTCCTTCGCAATATGCAGTAACAATGCAGGACGCATGTACAGCCGCTTCATTGGTGTTGGCAAGCGCAGGTCCATCACAACGTAATAGTGTTGACATGGGCTACGTGAATGGCGTAACGATAACAGGTTGTTCAACTACACCTCCCAATCAGAATCCCATAGTGAATGCAGGTGCTGATCAATCGATTACCCTTCCAAATAATTCAGTTACATTGACAGGAAACGCATCTGATCCTGATGGCGCAATAGCTTCGTATGCCTGGACAAAGGTTTCAGGATCGGGCGGAACAATATCTTCACCTAGCACAGCGACTACAGAAATCACAGGCCTGACAGCCGGAACCTATGTTTTCAGTTTAACAGTAACCGATAACCATGGCGCAACCTCGTCAGATAATGTAACAGTTACCGTAAACAATTCTACTCCATCCAATACTCCTCCAACGGTTAACGCGGGTGGAGATCAGACGATCACTCTTCCTGTTAATTCAGTAACACTGACAGGTACGGCATCAGATCCTGACGGTTCGATCGCTTCTTACTCCTGGACAAAGGTGTCAGGATCCGGCGGGACAATTTCATCTCCCGGCGCGGCAACGACCAACATTGCCGGTTTGACCGCGGGAACGTATGTGTTCAGGTTAACAGTCACAGATGATCAGGGTGCAACAGCCACAGATAATGTAACAGTTACGGTAATCAATTCACAGCCTACCAACTCACCTCCGAATGCTAACGCGGGTGCAGATCAGACAATCACCTTACCGACTACGGCAGTTAGGCTGACAGGTAGTGGTTCTGATCCCGATGGTACCATCATATCATATACGTGGACGAAAGTTTCAGGAATTGGCGGAGTGATTACATCGCCAAACAGTGCGTCGACGGATGTTGTTGGTTTAGCGATTGGAACATACGTGTTCAGGTTGACAATTACGGATAATAGTGGAGCGACAGATACGGATGAGGTGACGATAATTGTAAAAAACGTTTTTTAAAAACACTCCGATAGACTTATTTAATGAAGATGCCCCGCAAATGATTGCGGGGCATCTTTGGTTATTTCTTCACCACTATCGACGGAGCGATCGCTGCCTTGGCGGACATTCACCTACATGATAAATTTATTCTTGTAGCCTAAAATCAGGACTTATGATTGGGGATGGATTGGTTGTTGCAGAAGAAGCACTCTCCTCAACGTTTCTCTAAAAACATCCGTTTGGAAAGGTTTAGTTATATAGCCATCTGCCCCACATTCCTCGCTCATGGCTTTGATATTGTCGTTGGCTGAAAACATGATAACGGGCGTGGACGCCGTTTCCGGATTGCGTTTTAACTCCTTGCAGATTGTCACTCCATCGATCCCGTTCATGCGAATATCAAGTAAGACGATATCCGGATGCTTACGGGCAACGATCGCCATAATATTTACTCCATTGGGGGAGCAGATAGGATCGAACCCTTCCATAGATAAGGCATGCTGAATTAATATAAGCAGATCTTCATCATCATCAACAATGAGGACGGTGCGCCTGGTGGTATTAGTACTCTCCATGACCTTTAAGTCACAACAATGTTGCCACAAGTTCAAAAGGTATCTCCCCGAGCACTACCGGCCCTGGATTCTAAGGAAATGAGGAACTAAGTAAGGAGTTAGGGAGCCTCTGGGGATCCTAGATTTGAGCCTTATCGTGTGGCGGTGTTTAACTTTCTGGGAAAAAAGGGGACATTTCCAAGACAAACCGATGTGAGGTTCCGGCCTGGGATATCGGCGTCAACCAACTAGTTTATAAATGTATTCTTCAATTTCTGCCTGTCGGGCATTGGCAAACCCCTTATCCTTTCCGATTCTGACAAACCCACATTTCTCCAGGATTTTCTGTGATCCATAATTGTCAAAGGCAACACGCGCATAAATTGGCCTGGTTTGTTCAATTCTCAAAAAGTCATTAAGTGCGGTTGAGGCAACTCCCTGTCCCCAAAATTTCCTGTCAATCCAGTACGTGATCTCGGCGTCATTTTCCCTAATAAATTTTGCTAGACTACCTACGATTTCGTCATTGATTTTTATGGTCCTCATATTTATGGTGGGGTCAGCTAAATGCTTTGCGTATTTCTCAATGTAGGCCGTCTTGTCGTTTGGGTCTTTCGCTGTGAAGGCTGCCAGGTAATTTGCTTCGTTGTCGAGTTGGAATTGGAAAAATGCGTTTAAATCATCTTCTTCCGTCTCTGACAATGTGATGATTCGATTAGTATTCGAAACCATATTCTAATTTCTATGAGTTATTAAAGGTTTGCATGCATCCCAGAAAAGCCCCCTGTCTTCTTGCCTAACCTAAAATTGGATACTTTTTACAAAAGTAATACCCAGTTACCTACAAGTTCCCGCCCATATGTGAGTAATCGTTTCACCCAGTGGCACCTCCCTGGATCATTTCCTCCATCATTCGTTTGGTTGCTATGGAGGCGAAAAGAAGACAGCCAACTACCATCAACCGAAAGGGTTCTACAGGTATTGACCCTCCCTTTAAGGTAGCATTAGATGTAATCATAATAAATATTTATTGTTTATTAATAAATATTTATTACTTTGCGGCATAATTCAAATATTGTAATTATGTCAACCACCAATCACTATCTCCGAATAACACTACATGTAGTCGCATGGATAATATTCGCCGGGCTCGGCATTGAAGCCGGGGGCTTTTTGGTTAACACTATTTCTACATTGCTACTTACTCCAGAAGGTGCAAAGAGACTTTGGACACAGGCAGATTTATCAGAATTGTATCATCACAATCTTAGCTATTATGTTACGCTTACAAGTTTGATGTGTATTGCAGCAATATTGAAGGCAATAATGTTTTACTTTATTGTGAGGATTTTTTATGATAAACAACTTAATCTGTCGAAGCCGTTCAACGAATCAATAAGGAGGTTTTTGTTGACAATTACCTACCTGGCAATGGGGATAGGACTTTTTTCTCTTTGGGGAACAAAAAACACGAAAATGATTCTGGGTGAAGGGATTAAAATACCTGATTTACAAAGTTTGAGGCTAGCAGGGGGCGATGTTTGGTTATTTATGGGTGTAATACTTTTAGTTATTGCCCAGGTTTTTAAAAAAGGTATTGAAATACAAAAGGAAAACGAATTAACTGTATAAGCTATGCCGATAATAGTAAACCTGGATGTAATGATGGCAAAGCGTAAAATGTCGTTGAATGAACTTTCTGAAAAGGTAAATCTGACCCTTTCTAATCTTTCTATTCTAAAAACAGGGAAGGCAAAAGCTGTTCGCTTTAGCACTTTGGAGGCTATCTGTAAAGTGCTCGATTGTCAACCTGGTGATATATTGGAGTATCGAATGGGTAAGTAAGGACACGTTAGATATTGCTATTTATAAAAAGCAAAACAAAAACGTGTGAGTGTAAAGTGTGTAGTCCCGACAGGAATCGAACCCCCGCCCGTACCGAACGGTACGTTCGGGCGGGTGTATCAAAGTTTAGAAACCTCTATTCTTTTGAACTATGGGATAAGCACCTTTTTCAAAAATCCCCTGCCTGCAGCCGTCTTGAAATATTTTTCTCTGCTTATTGCCTCCTTCTCCGTCTCAAATTTTTCAAAATAAGCAAATTTAAAAGGGATGTAAGGCCATATTGATTCTGTCATCCCTGAATTATGCTGATGTAGTCTAGCATCAAGATCTTTGCGATGACCTTTGTAATAGTAATCATGATTGACGCTCTTTAGTACTTAAGCGTAAAACATAGGGAAAATTTGTAGCCCCAAGGGTTGAAAACTCGAACCTTTTACTCCAAGATTTACGGGATTTTTGTCCCTTATTGGGTATTTCTGGGTAAAACTAACCTATAAAAAGTTCGAGGTTTTTGAGGTGTATCTGTAACCATATCTTACAATTAGTGTCTCTATGTCCGCAATTCTGCCGATTCAACGGAGCAACCGGACTTACCCCATCGTTCTTCAAAAAGACGAAGCACAAACGCCTGATTGCACTGGAAAACCTCTAAGCCAGCAATTCAACTTTATTGCATCAGGAAATTATGTAACATTCTACCCTAATGATGTAACGATTTATCACTTGGTTAGTGGGAGTTTTAGGATATGAAAAACTCATTCGTTAAACACTCATCGGCATGAGCAACCAGATCGATAAGCCAGAAATTGAAAAAGCAACACCGCACATCATTGTTGAAATCACTGAATATGACCCAACGCTGTTTTAGTAAAACGATCATTAAGAAAACAACAGGAAACGTAACGGTTTCATCGCTGGATGCAGGTGAAGAATTAGCAGAAAAGACATTAGCCTTTGATAACTACATCCAAATCATTGATGGTGCCGCGCAAGTGGGCATTAACAATAAAAAATACAAGCTAAAACTGGGTGAGGGCATTACCATTCCAGCCCATACAAAGCACTGTATTAATGCCGCTCAGCAGTTTAAAATGATCTTTACGATTATTAAGAGCGGCTATGAAAGTTGATTCGGCAACACAGTAGTAAGATTTGTTTTAGTCCTGCCCCTGAAAATTATTCCTAATAAAATTGCGTTTACCTATGTTGGTGGAAGTGGATATAGTGCGGCAATTAAAGGAAAAAAACGTAGCAGCTTTTGGTTGGCTATATGACTGTTATGCACCCTCTCTATACGGAATGATATTAAAGCTGGAGCCGGACAATTCCATTGCTTCTGTTATTCTCGAAGAAAGCTTTTTGAATTTTTGGCTGCAAATTAAATCCTATGATTCAGCAAAGAGTAGGTTGTTTATATGGATGGTGAAAATAACAATCCAGCAGTGTAAGGAAGTTTTGCATCTGCCGAAAGAAGTGATATTGCAGAAGCTAAATCCGAAAATATCTTTCCGAACAGGTTCTCTTTCCATTAGATAATAGGCTACAGCTACCTCTGTATTGTGCATTTGACTACTTTATAAATTCACGAACCATGGATTTACCCATTGAGTTTCTTTTCCGGAATAAACGATCCAGTTGTATTGTTTTTATAGATAGTTCAGCAAGTCCCTGTTATGTCTTTGCAGAACTCATCGATGCTGACCTCATTGCCGAATTTGGAAAGGAGATTACCGTAAAAACTGATTTTAATCAACGGCTGCCGAAACAAGATGATTATCCGGCCCTGATCGAGATACGGCAGATCATTTTTACTGCTGTCAAGCGGCTCCCGGATTTTGTAGCGGCCCATCATAAAATAGAACTACTTGAGAGAAGAACCCCTGTGTTTTTGAGTCATCATGATAGTTAGCTTGTGACGCTTCAACCATATTAAGTCTTAGAGGCCAGTCCAACAAAAAGCATGTTGCATACAAAGGTTCGCACAATTAATCTCTATGATGGCGACCGCGGTTCTACAGGTAATAGAGGCTTAGGTAAAATAAAATGTATAGGCTGGCCCATCTCCTTTAATAAGAAAGCCCCTACAAAGGGGCTAGGTACAATCTATAATATTTGTAATTATCTTTTAAAAGCCTTTTTTAATTCATCCACTGCAAAGCCTTGTGCTTCTTTTGCCTCCGGCACTATTGCGGCCATACCAAAGAACTCGTGTGTTACACCTTTATAGTGCTTATAAGTCGTACTCACATCTGCTTTCTTTAAATTATCTGATAACATTTCTCCCTCACTTCTTAACGGGTCGTATTCGGCTGCTATAATAGTTGTTGATGGTAATCCTTTCAGATTAGCAGTTACTAACGAAATCATTGGATTTTTACCATCAGCAGGACTGTTTAAATACTTCTCAAAAAACCATTTCATCAAGCCTGTACTTAATGGCTTGGTACTATCACTTTCTTTATACGAAGGTGTGTTGAAATCGTAACCTGCAATGGGGTACACAAGCACCTGGTGTATGGGTAACTGCATTCCTTTATCCCTTGCCATCATACTTACAGAAGCTGCAAGGTTACCGCCTGCACTTTCACCTACCAAGGCAATATGCTTGGGGTCTCCTTTTATTGATGCTGCATTTTTAACCGTCCACTCATAAGCTGCATAGCTATCGTTATGTGCTGTTGGAAACTTGTGCTCCGGTGCTTGCCTGTAAGCTACTGAAACAACTACGGCTTCTGCCTGGTTAGCTAAACCTTGTGCAGATGCATTATAAGTATTTAAGTCTGCTATCACCCATCCACCGCCATGATAATAAACGATAACAGGATAAGCGTCTTTACCGGTTTTTGGTGTATAAATGCGAAGGTGTATTTGACCGCCTGCTACCGGAATGTCTTTGCCTGTTGTATCAACGTTGTTTGCTGGCTGTGCTATTTTATGCTCTTGCATAACAGCCATAGCTGCGTCTGCAGGTGAAGGTTGCTTACGTGCTTCTTGTGCCGATAAGGAAGTTAATGGTGGTGCATTGTAACTTTTTAATTTTTCAATCACTACTGTCATTGGGTCTGTCATGTCTTTACCCCAATCCGGCTTAGGGCTTGCCGGTTTTAAATCAGAAGGCTTAGCATTATCGGTTGTAGCTGTGGTTGATGTATCGCTTGTATTTGTTGAGCTCTTGTCGCTATCGCCACAAGAGGCCAAGACAAATATGAGAGCTGTAAATGTGGCTGTAAACGCATTTGACTTTGGGATTAAAGAACATTTGGTTATCGCAGGTTTCATTTTCAATGGTTTTGTTTATAAGAAATACAGCCCGTTTAGTAATCGGCTAAAGAATAGTTACGAGAAAAATGAAAAAAAGATTTGTAAGGGCTGCAAACGATCCTGATTATTTATTATGCTGAAAATACAAAGCCCAATGAAGGCCTTAAAACTCGAACCATATCTAATTAGATTATTGTCCTTTTTTGGCCTTTACCGTCCCAAATCTGCCCAAACCTTCCCGTTTCTGCCCAAAACGGACATTTTGTAGTCCCGACAGGAATCGAACCTGTATCAAAAGTTTAGGAAACTTCTATTCTATCCATTGAACTACGCAACCAGTTCTTCAAAAAGAGTTGCAAAAGTATGATATTTTTTCATTGAGCCATCAAGCCATTCCGCAATTCAGCCATTATTAAAGGTTTTTCCACCTCAATGTCCGGATCAGGTGTT
>JACMKU010000094.1 GCA_014379965.1 Chitinophagaceae bacterium | reverse complement strand
CCCCTCCCTCCCCCCCCCCACGCCCCCTTCACGTCTCCCGTCCCCACCCCGCGGGGGGGACTAACCTTGGGGGCACAGCATTCAGCTCTCACGCGCTCCAAATCTCTAAGCTCGTTCGTAACGGGGTTCTCTACGGCCTTAAGAATCACGACTCTGTTGGATATATCGGAGGACAATATTTTGATGACCGTGGGGTGGAAGTCGCTGGCTTATTCTACGGCGCGAGACTAGCGGGAATTGGAGCAGCGAGAAATATGTTTATGATGAGAACTTTCACCGCCAATTCAAAAGTCCAGTTGTTTGGTGGTCATTCAGGTGGAGATCTTATTGGAGATTTAGAGGTAGGTGACGATAGTGTCACTATTAACGGGCGAGGATATGTTAACGGTACTCTTTATGTGCAGGACACCATGAGGGTAAGCACTGGTTATTACTATCAATCTACTTCCGCTGGCGACAGCGTGTGGGTAAAAGACGCCATCTCAGGAATTTACAGGCTGCGAGCACAAGGTGATATAATTGGGGCAACTGGTATGATCAACCCTATGACAACAACAGCAGATGTTATTTATTCTTCTTCCGGTAGCACTCCAGCCCGGCTTCCCATAGGAACCAACGGGCAAGTGTTAACCGTTGTGTCGGGCGTACCCGCATGGCAAAACGCTGTTTCTGGTTCCGTCAATACGGGTAATCAGTATAGGCTCGCCTATTATGCGAGCAACGGTAGTACATTGTCGGAGGTCGCCGCAATCACCGCGAGCAGGGCATTAATAAGCGACGGCTTTGGTGTACCGACGCACTCAACAACTACGGCAACCCAAATAGCATATTTGGATGCTGCGACAGGCACTACCGGGACTGCTTCAACCAACCTTGTTTTCTCGACATCACCAACGCTTTCGACTCCAGTTATCAATGTTGGGTCCGATGCAACGGGTGACATATATTATCGAAACGGAAGCGGCTTGTTCACCCGGTTGCCAGCCGGCACGAATGGTCATGTGCTCACACTTGCTTCTGGTATTCCGGCATGGTCAGCGCCAGCGGGCGGAGGCGTTACGAATGTGGCCACTGGACTAGGGTTGTCTGGAGGTCCTATCACTTCCACTGGAACCATCATTGCGGACACCACATACCTGGTCACAAAGAGTACTTCGCAGACCATATCTGGTGCTAAAGTATTCTCCTCTGACATCAATACGACAGGAAAATACCTGGTCAGGGGCACGCAAGTCATTTACATACCATCCGGCTATACCAACGTGATGTATGTGGGCAATGGTGGCGCATCTCTAGCAGCAGGGGCCGGATATAATTATTATGCGGGAACGGATGCGGGGCTATCAAACACAACAGGATCCTCTAATACGGGAGTTGGAAGCAGAGCCGCTCGCGGAATGACTACTGGTATCGGTAACGTATCGGTTGGTGAGGCGTCCATGTATGCGGCGACGACAGCAAATTATAATACCGCAGTAGGAGGGGGCGCGTTGCAACTAATTACATCGGCTCAATACAACACAGCTGTAGGGAATAACGCGTTGTACAATTCAACGGCCAGTTCCAATAATGCCATGGGTTATTATGCCCTATTCAGCAATTCTACCGGCACCGAAAACACTGGATTCTCCCAACAAACAATGTACTATAACCAGACCGGTAGCGGTAATACAGGTATCGGGTTCCAGGCGATGTTTGGAGCGTCCGGCCAGAGTTATTCAAACAACACAGCAATAGGAGATCAGGCAGGGTTTACAGTAACGACGGGTAGCAATAACACCTTAATTGGATACAAGGCCGGAGATAATATCACTACAGGAACGAAGAACATTGTTATCGGACATGATATAGATGTGCCAACCGCAACGGGTTCGAACACGGTCAACATCGGCAACGGAATTATGGGTAAAGACGCGAGCGGCACCGGCACCACACTAGCGGGAAGTTTTAGTGTAGGTATTGCACCGGCATCGATCAGCGCCAGGTGGCATTTGCCAGCAACAACAACTTCAGCGGGATCTGCTTCAATGAAGATTGATGA
Organism: Chitinophagaceae bacterium; assembly: GCA_014379965.1. Classification (GTDB taxonomy): domain Bacteria; phylum Bacteroidota; class Bacteroidia; order Chitinophagales; family Chitinophagaceae; genus VBAT01. The sequence goes on along the minus strand of JACMKU010000094.1, from coordinate 38,264 downwards.
TGGATCACTAATGTCCACTCCTGAAGCGGGTGCATTCGAGAGGCGACATGGTTTTTACCTGACAAAAACAAACAACGTCCGGTTTGGACTTGGTGGGACGCTGAAGACCGTAACTACAGCGGTTGGAAATGTCGGAGGTGGTGAGGATGATCTCCAGACAGTATCAATTCCAGCAGGCACGCTCTCTCAAGATGGCGATCGGCTAGAGTTTGCCACTTACGTCACAGCATCATCAGGGAAGACAATCAATATCTATTTCGGCGCTACGGTGATCGCCACGGCAACAACTAACGCTACCGAAAACCTTTGTTTCTCCGGCGTAATTATTAGGACTGGGGCCTCCACACAACTAGCACAGGTTTCCATCTCAGGAAATACGCTTGGATTTTCTGGACCCCTTGGATTCTATACCACTCCAGGAGAAACGACATCTGGCGCAATAACTTTTAAAGGAACGGGGCAAGGCTCTGCTGACAACGAGGCTGTCCAGACACTAACTGCGATAAACTATTTCACAGTCAATTAATATTTAAAAAAATGAAACGACTACTATTACTAACCACGATGCTTTTTTCTTTGGTCTGCCACGGACAGACTTACTCTGAGATTTTGTTAAACAAGGACACGGTTGTTTATGAGTATGTACCGGGAAAGCCACCAACTTTTGATCCAGGGACATCTGCATTCTTCTCCCGAACTGTCAAGAAGTATAAGGCACCAGTAGTCACTCCTCCACCTGTCGACACAGTTGTCACTCCTCCGCCATCTGTACCTTCCACTATTGCACAAGGCTTCGGATCGCAAGCGGTTGGTGGATCAAAGAGCACGGCTGTCTATCGCGTTACCAACCTCGAGAAGAGCGGACCAGGATCTCTAGCCAACGGTATTGGAAGTAATCGCACCATCCTCTTCAATGTTTCCGGCACCATAATCGGCCGGTTTAATCTTGCTGGTATTTCTTATTTGACCATTGATGCAAGTGGCCAAAACATCACGATCGACAACGATTATAATGGGGATGGTATCAGCTTCGATGGGACCGGTTGCCATCACAATATTCTCAAAGGTGTACATGTTCGTAATGCGGGCAATGATGGTATCAATGTAATCAATGGCGCGAGTAATATCCTGATCACCAATTGCACCTCCTATGATAACCAGGATGGAAATATCGATGTAGCCGGTGGTACCAACGTCACCGTCCAGTATTGCATCATCGGTGGTGGTAAGCCCAATTGGTCCGGCGCCATGCTGGTGACAGCACGGAACGTTAGTGTTCATCATAATCTTTTCAGCTCCCTGACTGATCGTGGAGTCGGCGAGCGCAATCCTCATGTTCACGCTAACTACTCACCGGTAGGTTCTCCAAATATTGATTTCAGGAATAATATTGTATGGCAATGGGGTCGCAATAATGGGGAAGGATCAGGCTACGGTGCGAGTGTTGCATATGGCGCGACAGGCAATCTCGTTAACAATTACTTCTATAGTCAAACCAATCCGGGCTCTGCCGCACAACCTGACGATGGTTATGGAGGTAATAGCGGGTCGGCTTATATCGCTGGAAACGTCAGCGGTAATGCGAATGTCAACCCTAACAGTAAGTCCAATCATGCAGAGTACGTTATTTCAACGCTATACAAGATCGCCCCACAGCCGGCGTGTGATGCGGCTCGTGATGTGCTTAGGAACGTAGGCCCATCAGTTAGGAATAGTGTTGACAATAGTTTGATCAATGCAGTGACGCTTCGGGGATGCCCCTCACCATCACCAGTACCAGCAGCTCGAGTATCGGGAAAGCAATCTTTCCTTCAGTGGAACGATTCCATTCCCACTAAATCTGGTAAAGGAAAAGCAAAGATCGAGGAACCAAAGGTGGACACGTCAGCCATTCCTCTTATGTCGTACTACGACTATCAAAATTTCATTCGGCAACACATCGGATACTACTTACTAGACGCAAAGGGACAACCTTCTGAACATGTAAAGGGAGCGTTTATGAAGGAACTGAGCGGAAAGATTTCAAACGACGCTTACGAGGTCGTTGCCAATGCTGTCGACGATTTTTTAATCCGAAGCCTTGAACAGTTTTTTAACAATGCCGTTCAACGGCTGAGGCAAAAGGGAAAATAATCATGAATTGGGATTCTGTACGTGACATACTATCAGCTCTCAGCATCGGTGCTATTATCGTAGTGGGGATACAGTGGGCTAGATTCAAAAAAAACGATAAAGCAAGGGAAAAAAAGACGCTTGCTGAAGCTCATTCCATCGAATCCACTTCGTGGAGTACCGGCTGGCAAGGGGTGATCGATAGCATGAGGCGAGTGCATTCTGAAGAGAGAGAATTCTTAAATCTCATGCTCCAGAACGAGCGAACCAGGTTCGAAAAACTATTAGATCAGGAGCGGATTGATTGCGACATACGCATGGAAATACAAAGGCAGGATTACGATGAAAAGATTGGGATGCTCAATCGCCAGGTTCAGGATATTAAAAACCACATAAAATAACCATCATGGAGAAGTTCTATTTGATATTAAACAGCATTGATTGGCTCTTCGCAGGTATCATCCTGATCGGAGGCCGCTATTGGGGGCAGAAGTATTTCAGGTTGAGTAAAAAAGACTCCCTGAATTTTTTGGCTTTCGCTTCGGGCTTTGGTTTGATTTACTTGGCCATCAAGTACTATACTGCGGGGATATCAAAAAGCGAAATAGCAAACCTGTTTATCACCTACCTGGTGGTAACCTCCTTCTACGAATTGATTGCCGAAAGCGTGTTCGAATGGGTTGAGAAGAAGTTTGGCAAGAAGAAAAAGGAAACTCCATTGCCCGAAGCCGTCGCCAAATACGAAGCGGCCACCGGGGAAAAGGTTGTTCCAACTGTACCTGTAAATGATAAGCCATGAAATTAATCCATCCAGTAAGGCTCATTCAACTAGTAGCTGCCCTCAGCATTCTGGTCGGCTGTCTTTCGAGTTGCAATCCAGTAAAGAAGGCGGTAGACACTTTCAATCGAAATCCTAAGGCTGCTGCAGACTATTGCGCTGATCATTATGGATGTCCGACAATCCGCCATGACAGCAGCGCCTTTGTCCAAAGCAAGAAGGTGATTGACTCTCTATTCGATGAAGTAGAGAAGCAGAGGATTCTCGATAGCGCCTCTGCAGCTAACATGGTCGAGGCCATTGATCGTCTCCGATCTGACAGCATGCGCGGATATAACCTGGCCCTCTGTGACAGCATCAAGGATGAACTATACCGAATCACGGCCAACGAGACAAGGCGAGCCAATACCGCTGAAAAGCAACTCAGGGAAGTGAGAGGCGCTACAAATGCAATTGCGCCAGCCATTGAGTACATAAAGGATCCGGCCCGGGAAAAACAACTGGAGAATCAAGTGGAATCATGCACAGATACTAACGTGAAGCTGATGGCCGAAAACGAAACCCTAAAAAGCCAAGTGTCCAGTTGGAAGGGAAAAGCGAAAACGCGATGGTGGTTACTGCTGGCGATTATATCGGCTGTTGTGGGCTTTCTATTACGCAAACCAATTTTATCATTAATAAAAGGAGTTTTTATGAAAACGACTATTCTGTTTCTATTCTTGTTTATGACGATGGCCTTAACGGGCTGCGTAAAATTTCACGACGATCCGACCAAATCCGTTTGGTCGGAGGGGCTGTGGGTGGTGTTTTGGCTTCCTTTTCTTGGCAGTCTTTGGTTTCTGTATGTTTCCTACAGGGCGAGCAGAAGTAACTCCACGCACGACAAAGGGAATGTTGTTCTGGATAACCAGGGAAACGTTCCTATTTACAAAGTGGTCCAGTTCCGATTCTTTGTTGCTCTGCAAATCGCAGCTTGGGTTATCTATTGGGCTGTCACATCGAACCGATAGATGAAATGGGTCATCCATAAAGGAAAACACCGACCAGCGTTCTGGTGGCTGCAGCTCGCCCTCTGGTTTAATAAAAAGGTGATGGAAAAAGAAGTGAAATTCTTTTTCTCTACGAAGTATTACCTCGAGGGCGAGGACCATGCCGATCACAACAAACTGTTTGGCATTGGTTACTTCCCGGGCCATCACCGGGAATCAGCACGGTTTGGGTGGCGATATGATCAGTTAGGAAACCGGTTCATTCTTTCAGCCTACTGTTATGTCGATGGTCTGCGAATCATGAAGGATCTATGCGCAGTTGTTGCCAATAAGCCGTACATCATGCGGATTGAAAAGTACGCAGGCCATTACCGATTCACTGTTTCAGATAAGGTGGAAAAGCGAACAATTGGAATGTACCACATTGACTACCGGCATAAGAAAAAGTTGGGTTTTAGACTGGGGTTGTTCTTTGGTGGCAATCAACCAGCTCCTGTTAAGCTAACCATTGAAATAAAAAAATCTCATGGCTAATTTCCTTTTGGCATACAAGAAGACCGCAAAGATGGAAGGTGGATACGCAAACGACCCGGTAGATCGCGGCGGCGAAACATGGCGCGGGGTAGCCCGTAAGATGTGGCCGAAGTGGAAGGGATGGGATATCGTCGATGATCACAAAAAAAGGTCTGGATTTCCACGCCATCTATCAACGGATTCGGAACTCCAAAAGCATGTCCTCAGTTTTTACAAGACCAATTTTTGGGATGCCATGAGAGGCGATGAACTGCTTAACCAGGGAGTAGCAGAGTCAATCTATGATAGCGGTGTGAATATGGGCGTATCTCAAGCTATCAAACTAGCGCAACGCGTGTTGGGCATACCAGCAACGGGTAGGATGGACAAAACAACACTCAACAAACTAAATAACAAATGAAAAATCTAGCGATCATTATTTTCTTTCTTGCCTTCGGTTGTAAGAATAAACCAGAGCCCCTTGCTGTCATCAGGGATTCAACCTTAACCGTGGAGCCTACATGGATGGCGACTGATTCGGTAATCATGGTTAGCCGCCCCGACACATGCGGAATGATAAGCCTGAGAGTAGACAGCTTGAAAACGGCCCTCTTCCTGGCGAATTACAAACTAGAGAAGATTCGATATTACCTAAACATTTGCCTCAGGAACCCTAGTCAGGACAGATTCCTAAAAGGATGGGTTCGGAGGGCCCTGGAATAAAATCGTTAGTCTCAAGCATCTGTTAGTTCTGGTAAACCCTTCGTTTCTACGAGGGGTTTTTCTTATGTAACTATGAATCAGGCTTAGAATTTCGAAAAGATTGTAAGGTTTGCGGCATTCCCTTAAACGTCACGTATTTGTAAGGCTCATAAATACTTTGATCGGTTACAATTTTTTTTTATTATTAAGTAACTGCAGTCCCAATAATCGTAACAATCCTCGATAACGGGAGTATTATTATTGGATTCAGGAGCATTTAATCTAAACTGCAGGCGAGCTAAAGGCATTGTCGACTTTCTTCAGCCGCTCGTGTTGGCGCTCCTTTCTTTTCACATCGTAGATATTGATCACCATGGCCGTGGACGTGTGGGCGTTCTGTGCGGCCGCATCATGCTCATTCAGGCGGTCAACTGTCTCCGATGTGTTGAGGTGCTTCAGGCTATAGAAGTCAGCTTTGATGCCCAAGGGCTTCTTTACGTACTTCCTCCAGCGCCTGGTAATCTGATCCGGGCGAATGGAGGATCCTCCTGGTACCAGGCCGCGGCTGAATAGAAAATCATCCGGGCCGCAGGTTGCCATGATCTCCTTCCATAGTGGTATCGCCACGTCCTTAATCGTCCTGTCTACCTCGGTAGCGGCCTTCCCTTTTAAAATCACAGTGCGGAAACGCTGGCCAGCGATATCGACATGCTTTCCCTGCAATCGGAGCAGCTCCGACTCCCTGGCGCCAGAGTGAAAGAAAATATGCATGAACCTCCAGAATGAATAAGTTGTTGATCGCAGATGATTATCGATCTTACTCCGTTGATCATCGGTCAGTGTCGGCCGGATCCGGCGAGAGACAACTTCCTTATCAATGCCTTCCACTAGATTCAATTCGACGGCTTCATATTTCAGCAGGACCTTGTATAGCATCATGAGGTGCGCCCGGTAAAAGTTGAACGAATTTGCAGACCAGGTTTTCTTTATTTGGCCACATTTTTCCAAGAGCAGTACGAGATCTTTACGTCGCACTCTCGAGATGGGAACCATCGCCAAACCAATCACCTGCGCGGCTTTCGGCAAGTAGTTCATGATCGTCCGCAAACACTCCTTCGTTCGGCGACCGGATTTTAATCTTTTCTGTGCTTCTGTAAGTGCTTCCAGGAATGGCATAAATATACTGATCTCGTCAGCTGTGCCTGTGTCCGGCCGGCTCAGGCGAGATATCGGATTGTAGCCTTCGACCCGCAGCTTGTGCAGTTCGTGGTCGAGAAGTATCTGGGTGGCTTCTCTTCGTTCCTGGATAGATTTGAGCCCATTCATTCCTTTGACGAAGACCTGTCGGCTTGTTGGCTGGCCAGAGGGTCCGCATGGATCGTAGAACCGATACTGGATGTACCAATCTTTTTTTACTGAGGCATTCTGGGTTTTCCAATTCTTCGGGAAAACTGAGGGGGAGCTGCAGGTGCAGCCATGGGGGAGACTGAGCATAATGTTTACGATTTTGTTGACTTTATCGTTAATATGCTTCAGGCTAAGGAGCCGTGAAAATGGCTGGAACCCGCTATGGACACGAGTTCCAGCCTAGTGACCCCGCACGGGCTCGAACCGTGGACCTACTGATTAAGAGTCAGTAGCTCTACCAACTGAGCTACGGAGTCAGGGGCTGCAAATATATGTTAGAATGGGGAACCTCCGGTAATTGGAAACAATTAAATCCGGCTTTTTCAGGCGAAGCGCTACCTGTGATCCCCTAAACTGGAACTAGTCCTGTTTTAATACATTGTGCCTGAGTACACTTTTCGAAAGGCCTGCTTCTCACTACCGCCGCAGTTTGACATAGCAGATTTCCGAACCACAACTGGGGTCTCGTCATAAGTTCTTTTCAACTTGGAAAACCAGTTTGCATGAAAATAGAAAAGCCCCTCCCGAAATTCGGAACAGGGCTTTCTTGAGTTTGAGTGAACCTTTATTGTTTTACGATCTTTTGCGTATGCGAGATTCCATTGGCGCCTGATGCTGTTACGATATATATGCCAGAAGGAAGATCCGAAATGCTGATTGTATTAGTCTGTGACCTTAGTGTTCTCTCCGTTACCTGCTTGCCCATCAGATCGTAGATCCTGGCAGTGGTATAGAGAGTATTAGCATCCTGGCTCACGATAGTGAGTTGGTTGGTAGCGGGATTAGGGCTTATGACCTGCTTCTCATTTTCGTTCCGCATATTCACGATGATGACTTCTGAGTAGCCCGCTCTCACTTCGTCAGTATCCACATCCATGATGCGGTAGTAATGTTTGCCCGTTAGCTTGGTATAATGTGTATATGAATAGCCTTCCAGGGATTCAAGACTTCTCTTGCTCTTTACAGAATCAATATCTACCCAGTCAACTCCATTGGTGCTATGCTGGACGACGAAACACTTATTGTTGTACTCAGTCGCCGTCCATCTTAAAACAATAGTATTATTTGACTTTACCTGGGCTTTAAACGTATTGAAGAAAACGCGGTAAAACTCAGTAACATCAGCACTACGTGCATTAGTCACGGTAGCCAGTGTCATCAAAGCGATCAATAGAAAAGCTTTGAAATTCCGGAGAGCTGTAAGATCCAAAAATCGTTTCATGTTGTTTTCAGTGTTGGGATTAATAATCATCATACGGATATCCGGAAACTGGTCATTCAATCGACTGGCTTTTTAATGAATTGGATGATTCTGTTTCGGACCGTGCCATTACACTTGTCCTGGTGGATGCGTTCGTAAATGATTGCTTAACGCTTTTTGGCTCTTGTTGGGAGAAATGATCCGTGCAGATGAATGGAGAATCCTGTAGGGTTCTTACGGGTACAATAGGGATAACTCATCATAAGGTTCGGATCAAACTCAACGTAAATTTAATAGGAAGAGTCGCATATTTGCAATAGAAAAACTACGTTAGAAATGATTGGTGAGGATAACTACCTGTCACGCAGTACACGCGAGAAGAAATATTTTCAACCTTAACAAATATTCGCCTTTAATCGCCGCCCTTTTAGCTTTGTTAGCAGAATAAATATCCCATTTGCAGCAGTTTTTTATCCATGGATATAATCACCCATTCGTAGATATACTATTGTGGTCCGACCTCAGAATGGAGTAATGAATATACAAGCGAGTCCATGAACTTGCCATTATAGTAATAGTTCTCCCGAAAGTGCGCCTCCTTTCTAAACCTTAGGCCTTCCAATAACCGAATCGAGCCCGAGTTCGCGGGGTTTACATTGGCCTCAACCGAATGTAGTTTCAATTCCTTAAATCCGTAATCAAGTATTTTGGCCAGCGCTTCACGCATGATGCCCTTTCCCTGGTGCCGGGGATCGAGGAGGTATCCTACCTCCGCCCGATAATGTTCTTTCATCAGTTTCCAGTGGCCAATCGTTCCTATTAACCTGTTGTCGTCCCGAAGAGTGATAACCCAGGTGATGCCATTGTTGGCCACGAGGTCGCCCGATATCCGTCCAATCAATTCCATCGAATCTTCCACCGTCTTTGCGATGGGTCGGTCGATATACCGCATGACTCTTTCATCAGACCGGAGGCGAAACAGGTCCTCTGCATCCGAGAAGTCAATTTGCCGCAGGCTTAACCGTTCTGTCGTTAGTACCGGAAAAGGAGAGAAGTTGACGTCAAGCATTATCCACAAATTTGAATGAATGTAAAATGTAAAATCTAGAATGTAAAATGTAAAAGGTGAACCTTCTGGTAGGGGGCGGTTCCAATGACCTTCGAAGATTGGAGTGAGCCCCTTTTACATTTTACATTCTAGATTTTACATTCTACATTTTTCAATGACGTCGCAAAAAAAAGGTCTCCACCAGGAGACCTTTCTTGACATTCTGGACATCTATTTTACTGTACCACCAATTTATTGGTGACAGAGACTTTATTCAACTCGCTGGAGACCTTGAGAAGGTAACTACCTTTTGCAACATCCGGCAGATTGAAATCATTTACCTGGAGCTTGGCATTCACATTTACCTCCTGAGAACTAACCAGTCGACCGGAAAGATCGAGCAATTGAACCTGGTATCTTCCAACAGGAAGATCGGTGAATGAAACTTTAACGGTTCCTGCAGTCACAGGATTGGGGTACACGGATATATTATTGTCGTATGCAACTTCTGGACGTTGGTTACGAGCGGTTTCATCAACAACGGGTTTCTTAGCCTCTTCGGTGACAACAGGATTTTCCTGTTTCTTCTCCTTCTTCTTCTTTTCAAAAGCAAGATTTCCGTTGGCGAGGTCGGACGCATTATATACAGCGCCTTCTTTTGAAACCCTTTCAGCCTGAAGTGTTACGAGGTCAAACCTGAAATATCCCGCTGTAGACTCGGAACTGGCAACAATCACTTTGCTTCCTTCTTCTACCATTGCGCCATTCGTGCTGAAGCCACGTGGTAATCCTTTGATGACTCCCTGGTGAGTCGCTACGCGTGTTTCAATAGAGATCTTGTAGACATTGCGATTGGCAGTGATGAGGTAGAGATTCTCATTTGCATCGGCAATCATGTCACCACCGAAGCCTCCACCATGGTGTACAGAGAAGTTGCCATTTTTTGTATCATCGATCAGGGCGCCGAGATCAGTAATGACTGGCTTCTTTCCTGTCGTAAACTTGATGAGATGTTTTGCGTCGTTGCTAAGAGCATAGCCATCACCATCGGAGGCAATTACCATTCTTGTAATCTGGTTTGGTGCATCACCACTGCTTTTGACCTGGCCGAAAGTCTCGTCTTCGAAATAGTATATCTTATTCGATTTAAGATCAATATACCTCAGTTGATTTATTCCCATCGGGGTGTAATAAAGACGTTCATGTTTCTTGTCATACGCCATTGCAGCTGAGTTTGTCGAAAAGGGCTTGTCTACTTGCGGCTTTGACTTCATCACGATCACTCTGCTTACCACCTGGCGTGTAGTTCCCTGTGCCTGGTTCAGCGCATCGTCGAGGTTAACTACTTTTTTTTGCCTCACTTCTACGGTTGGAGTTGTTGTAGTGATCGTAGTAGTCGAAGCGTTTCCGTCTTTCTTAAGTACGGGCTTCTTGGTCCTCGCATTAAGTGCTTCTATTTCGGTTGCACTCTGGTAGATAGATCTCACTTCCTCACCGGTAGTGACATCGACCAGTTTAACTTCTTTCCAACTCCTGCCGCCTTTCTCAAGTGCAGTAATAGCGTAACCCGTGGTAGGTTGCTTTTCTTTTTTCTGTGCGTGGGTGGAGATAATGAAGGATGTCATTACCAATAAGAGTAGAGTTTTTCTTTTCATGCTATTTTGGTTTTATAATATTAATGTACGACAGTTTTCGTTGACTAAAAAAAATTATTTATGGAGGCCGGGAAATTTATAGATGAGTGGCGGTAGGAGGCTGGTGGCAATAGGCGAGAGGCAGGAGACAATAGGTGGGAGACGGGAGATAATAGGCGGGAGACGGGAGGCAATAGTCAATAACAAATAAGCAATAGGCAATAGGCAATGGCGGCAGTCAATAGACAAGCAGTAAATGGGCTACTTAAAGGCCGCTTGAAAAATCATGGGGAACTACATATCGATGCTGCTACTTTGTATTGCAGTCTTCTGTCTCCCGTCTCCCGTCTCCCGTCTCCCGCCTCTTGTCTCCCGTCTCCCGTCTCCCGCCTAAAGTCTCCGGCCTCAATTTCATTTCGGACAGACACGGTAAACGCATATTTTTGCGCATGCGGTTCCTGGTATCCTTCCTACTCGCCATAATCCTTGCCTCGGCTTCTACGCCATGTTGCATAGAGGAGAGTTGTGCCAGTGAATCAATCGGTTCTCATGAGGAAAACGGTGACGATTGTGAAGCTGGCTGTTCGCCTTTCTTCACCTGTTCCGGTTGCCCCGGTGCAGTGCTGGTTCCTAGGGTTATGCAGGTCGACCGGGCCGTAGCCTTCCAACCTACTTATATAGAGAGTCGTAAGGTAAACGGGCTCGCAGTGTACTATTCTTCATTTTGGCAGCCTCCACGCTTAGGTTAAGGACGGAGCAATTATTTCTTAACCCAATCTTCAACAATGAAATTATTATTGACGGGCTTTGCCCTATACTGCTTCCTGACGGTAAGCGGCCAGACCAATTTTAAAGCGGTGGTGATGTCAGGAGAAAATGTGTTACCAGCCGCAACCATTCTCTGGAAGGAAGGCGGCCGGACGTTCGTCGCCGATTCGGCGGGAATGATAGTGATCACCGGAATTCCAGTTGGCAAGCAACATTTCCGGATCAGTTTCGCCGGGATGGCACCCATGGCGGTTAGCTATATATTTCCGCTGGCGTCTGATTCCTCGATCATGATTTTCCTGGAAGAAGTAGAAGACGAGGAAGAGGAGGTGATAGTGACGGCTACGAGGACGAGCCGTACGATTGCGAATACACCAACCCGCACCGTCGTCATCTCGGGTGAAGAACTGGATGAGAAGGCGAATATGAAACCCGGGGATATCCGGATGCTGCTGAATGAGACGACGGGCGTACAGACTCAACAGACATCCGCCACCTCGTACAATTCGAGCATTCGAATACAAGGACTCGATGGCCGGTATACCCAGGTACTGAAGGACGGATTTCCGTTATATGCTGGATTCTCTGGAGGACTAAGTCTCATGCAGGTCGTCCCACTTGACCTTCGGCAGGTGGAAGTGATAAAAGGGTCTGCATCTACTCTCTATGGTGGAGGAGCGATCGCCGGCCTTGTAAACCTGGTATCCAAGGTGCCCGGTGAAGAAAGAGAAATAAGTTTTTTCACAAACGTAACCTCTGCCAAAGGAATTGATCTCAGTGGATACTATAGTCAAAAATTCAAAGGGGTTGGACTTAGCCTGTTTTCATCAGCTAATGCAGGCCAGCCATACGATCCTGCAGACATCGGTCTCACGGCCATTCCTAAATTCAGGAGGTACAGTATCAACCCAAGGCTATTTCTCTATGGCAAGAAAACAAACGCAGATTTCGGGGTAAGCTATATGTCGGAAGACAGAACAGGCGGCAGCATCGAATATATTCGTCACGGAACTACAGGGTATTTCGAGGAAAACACGACACGCAGGTTCAACGCTCAGGCAAAGATAACTCATACACTCAGTGAGCGTTCTTCGCTTCAATTTAAGAATAGCTACAATCGCTACAAACGAGGCATATTCATCCCGTCGTATGGTTTCGGTGGGAAGCAACAGTCTTATTTCTCTGAACTTACTTATCACAATCACGATGATGAAAACTCTCAATGGATAGTTGGGATGAATTTGTTGACCGACCAGTTCCGTGAGGACAATCAACCCGGAATTCAAAAGAGGGATTATAAACATACTACGATTGGAGCCTTCGTTCAACATACGTGGTCGCCCTCGGAAATGGTCACGCTGGAGAGTGGTCTTCGTGCAGACCGGGTGAATGAGTACGGATTTGAGTGGTTACCGAGGATTGCTGCGCTTTTCAAATTCACTCCCTCGTTGACGGCAAGGATAGGTGGGGGGATTGGGTACAAAACGCCGACTGTCTTCAATGAAGAGGCCGAGCGAATTCAATTTCAATTGGTACGCCCCATAAATAGTGCAACAACGCAAAATGAAAGATCCATTGGCGGAAACATTGATGTTAACTATAGGACAATGATCGGGCCGGTGTCGTTTTCACTCAACCAACTGTTTTTCTATACGCGTTTAAATGATCCGCTTGTTCTCACACTTTCGTCAACCTCTACCGGTTATCTCGATTTCGAAAATGCCAACGGTCATATCGACACTCGTGGACTCGAGACGAACCTGAAGTTTGTGTACAGCAATTTCAAATTGTTTGTTGGATATACTTATGCGGACGTCAACACCCATTTTGATGGGATACTTTCATGGTTGCCGCTAACCTCACGCCATCGATTGAATAATGTATTGATGTATGAAGTGGAAGAAAAATGGAAGCTTGGATTAGAAGCGTATTATTTCAGCGAACAAAAGCTCAGTGACAATACAAGAGGAAAACCCTACTGGATTTTTGGGTTCATGGTTGAGAGGCTATGGGAAAAATTTTCTGTATTCATCAACTTCGAAAATTTCACCGATAGCAGGCAGACGAAGTTCGACACTATTTATACCGGTAGTATCGACAATCCAGTGTTTCGCGACATCTATGCTCCAGTGGATGGGTTTGTAGTGAATGGCGGGGTCAAGTTGAAATTATGACCTCGCGAGGTGTCGAGTTGCTTGGTTACTTAGTTTCTCGGTTTCCTAAACCCGAGGATGTCTGGACAATTGTCGCTAAGGTTATTGGTCGATGCAATAATAAGCCTTCTCGTTAACGGCTTTTTATTCGTGCTGCTTCATTATAAGCAACTGAAATGGCATCCTTCAACATGGTTTTTCTAATCTTCTTCAGTTCAACTAATGTCCAACCCTGAATCCCCCATTTGTTTGGCACTGGATAAATAATGGATTTATCGTAAGCACAGAATACGGATTGATCCAATGGAGATAATTTCAGGCATGCAAGGTGTTTGTCGACTGTAAGCGTGGCGAAGATCTTGCCTTTTGTACGGAAAGAAGTTTTTTCAAAATCCGGAAGCTCTACTACATCAGGAAACGAGAGCGCTATTTGCCTGAAAGAATCAATGTCGACCATAGTGTTTCTGCTAAGTTAGTTCGCTAGTTTCTTGGTTTCTTCGTTGCTTCGATCCTTCTACCTTACCTGCTCTTATGTCTGGCGGAACCAAGCAACTAAGCAACCAGGCACCCCGCAACCAGTCAACCAGGCAACGAAACTATTGCGTCACCCTCCGCCTCTCTTCCTCCGAACCTGTGTTCCTCGATCTCTTGTTTCTCAGATCCTTGTTGCCAAATGGGCATGTCCAGGTCAACCTGAATGTGCGATAAGCAAAGCGAATGCGGGTATCGAAGTAAAAATCCTGCGCAGGCATGTCTGAATAGATCTGGAGTTGCATGCTCTGAAAAATATCATTCACCGCGAACCGGAGTGTGCCGCCTTTTTTTCCCAGTTTCTTTTGCGCCCCAACATCAATCCGGCCCAATCCACGGAAACGAGAAATTCCAAACAGGCTCGGTGATTGGTAGAATCCGGATAATTCTAGCGTGTAGTCTTTCGGAAGCTTAAATGTCTGTGCCCCCGATACATTGAAGTTTGCAAGCGAGAGTTTTACGGGTTCCTTGTTGTAGAAAGCCGACACCTCTTGTCTCGATCCTATAACATTCAATTGCATCGTCCACCATTTATTGAAGTTAAATGGTAGGGCCAGGCTCGCAGTTAACAATCGCGTTTCATCAAGGTTTTGTGCCCTAAGTGTCTGCTTATTTGTCGACACGTCGACCTCGGTTTGAAAGCGCGCGATCGTATTCGATTCTATGCTGTAGGTAAGGGAGAAAACATAATTCTTCAAGATATAATCTCCCTTCATCGTATTGGTTATCGAGGGCTGCAGTGCGGCATTGCCCGAGAAGAATGTATTTGGATCCATGAATATTATGAACGGCGCCATGTCATTAAACGTTGGCCTGTTTATGCGCCGTGAAAATGTCAGATTGAAACTATTGTCATCATTAAGTTTGTGACCGATAAAGATAGTCGGGAAGAGCCGCCCATATTTACGGTCGACTATATCCGGGGTGATAGGCGTACCAAGATTCGAGGTGGTGTACTCATACCTTAAACCCAGTTTGACACTCGTCCGGGCTGTAATGTCGCCCGTGAAAGAGCTATATACCGCAGCGATGTTTTCTTTCAAATTAGATAGGGATGTCAGTTCGGGATCCTGCATCCAAACATTCTGTTGATATCGTTCCACGGCAACATCGTTCGTGAACCGCGATGAAGTAAACTTCAGTCCTGTCTGCAGGTTCCATTTCTTGCTTAAACGAACATTATAATCAGTAGTTCCTACCCAAATTTCAATGGGTGTTTTTTTCCTGCTTTTTGTTAAATCAGTTGAGAGAAAAGTTCCCTGGCCATTATAATAGTGGTTGGTGTAATCAGTCGGATTATTGTCATTGTACCACAGATAATTAACGTCGAACGAAATGTTCTCCCCGTCTTTGAACTTGTGCTGCAGATTTACGTCCGCCATATAATGTTTCCAGTGGTTGACCTCATCATTGAGTATGGTGGTGGAAGTATCGGGCATGCTATTTACCCGCTTGGAATATAAGTTCTCCGCATCCATCGACCATCTATTATTATACGTTGCCACCAGAACTCCTACGACTGTTTTCTTGGTGAGTTCGTAATCCGCACCAAGATTTAGGTTGTGATTGCGTTGAAAGGTGTTCCTGTCGCTTTCCACATAATTTTCAGTGACGTTGCCCATGTAACGTACACGCCGGTAATTGCTAAAGATCTGTTGGGTATGTAGCCTGGAGAAAGAATAATCACCATAAAGGTTGAATCGATTCTTGCGGTAGTTGAAGTTGATGCCTGCACCGGGAATTTCGCCGCGACCGTACCCGAAGGAGAGCGTATAAGATCCGTTTAATCCCTGGTTAGGGTTCGTGATCATCACGATGTTGATGAAACCTGCATTCCCCTCCGCATCGAAGTTCGCCGGTGGAGTTGTGATCAATTCTATCTTGTCGATATTACTTGCATTCATTCCTGACAACATCTGTACGAGTGCGGACATCGGCATTCGCGTCAACTTTCCATTGATCATCACGGAGACGCCGTCTTTTCCATTCATGGCGATAGAATTATTCTGCCGGTTGACTACTATTCCCGGAGATCTCTCAAGCACATCCAGTACCGTGCTTCCCGCTGCTGTGATACTGTTACGCACATTCACAACCATACGGTCGATCTTCTGTTCGAACAATGGTCGCCGGGAACTCACAGTCACTTTTTCCAGTTGCAGTCCCCCAGGTTTCAATTGGAAGTTTCCAGCGTCTACGTCGGACCTATTGACCACAAGCGGGGAGAGAATAGTTTCCATGCCTGCAAAACTCACCTGTATTGTATAATCTCCGGTAAGTATAACATCTAAGGAAAACTTTCCAGCAGTATTTGTTATCGTTCCTTTCACGAGGGTGGAATCACTTGATTTCAGCAGCAAGACATTTGCAGCTGCAACTGGTGTATTATCCTTACTCGTGACTGTTCCTCTTATAGACGATTGGGCAGACAGCGAGAAGCTGGTTGCCAAAAAAAATAGATAGCACGCGAAACCTAGGCGAATTAAAGTAGCAATTAGTGGCATAAAATGAATTGAGCAAGTGTGTGGGCGCGGCTGAATAAATATACAATAAATCGAAAGTGTTTGAGAGAAATCGCTGGCGGTGCCGAGGAGAGAATGGTCTCGTAGGGGTAAAAAAAAAGAGGGGTTGATAGAAATCATCCCCGTTTTAAAAAAATCCAATATCCTATGAAAAACCGATTAGTAGATTGCAAATAGTGTTCCGTTAGAAACAGAAAATATGTCACGGTATTAAAACTTTGTGTGATATGGATTGATTTTAGTTGTGTTATGCCATAAAATTACTTCGCTCTAATTATTGCACAATACTGGCACTAACGGCGGTTAGTGTAAGTCCTGGCCCAAAATTTCTACAAATCAGCTTCAGTTAGGGAAATATTTATCCCCGGGGATTAGTATCAGGCACTTATGTGGTCGAATGCGATCCGGAATATGGATCTGAAGGTCGCATTTTGGTCTCTCCCTTATTGCCTATTCTGCAATTCCAGGCTCCTGCTTTTTGCTGTTCGGCGAAACCTAACTTTGACGAGAATAAATTCACCAAATCCAGAAATCATGGCTTTCGAATGGAAGGGCGTTTTTCCCGCGATCACAACCAAGTTTACAGCAGCTGACGAGCTCGATTTGAGCCTATTTGCTGCTAACCTGCGAGAGCAAATTTCGGCTGGGGTATCTGGTATCATTCTCGGGGGAACCCTTGGTGAGGCTAGCGTATTGAGTACTGAAGAAAAGGAAACGCTGGTAAAATTTGCCGTAAACGATGTAGGGAATCACCTTCCTGTCATTGTTAATATCGCCGAAGGATCTACCAGGGAAGCATTGCGACAAGCTGCGCTGGCGAAGGAATGGGGAGCAAGTGGATTAATGCTACTGCCCCCCATGAGGTACAAATCGGATCACAGGGAGACGGTGGCCTATTTCAAAACGATTGCCACATCGACCGATCTGCCGATAATGATCTATAATAATCCCATCGATTACAAAATAGAAGTGACGCTCGATATGTTTGATGAGCTAGCCGAATGCAGCAATATTACTGCAGTGAAAGACAGTACAAGAGATATCACGAACATAACAAGGATGCGTAATCGGTTTGGCTATCGCTTCAGTTTGTTGTGTGGAGTAGATACACTCGCCCTCGAGTCATTGTGCCTGGGTGCCGATGGGCTCGTGGCAGGATTGGTATGTGCCTTCCCAAGAGAAACGGTCGCCATTTTCAGTTTGGTGAAAGAAGGACGTCTCAAGGAAGCTCTGGGTATCTATAGATGGTTCATGCCCTTGCTGGAATTGGATATTCATCCAAAACTGGTTCAGTACATCAAACTCGCAGAGGCAGAGGTGGGGCTGGGCAGCGAATATGTGAGGGCACCAAGATTAATGTTGGAAGGCGAAGAAAGGGAACAGATTTTGAAGGTAATCAGGACTGGGATTGCGACGAGACCACGATTGCCTGATTACAGTTTTTCTAGTAACAAATTATTATCATGACTTGGCTGTCCGCTGCTCATCAAGATTTTGATGTAGGGATAAGTTTCCTGTCTTTAAATAGTCCTGAATTTTATAGCAAAACTTAAGGGTATGACTTTGTATACGATCAAATTTCTAATCCAAACTTTAAAATGACTTACACAGATCATACAACTGAAGAGATTGAAATCCTGTTACTGGATTCGGTAAAAGCTTTCCGTGCCTATGGCAAGATGCCGTTGAAGAAACGGGCAGAGTTCATGCGTGCGATCGCGCGTGAAATAGAAGCGTTGGGAGACATCTTGTTGCAGACGGCCGCAGAGGAAACTAATTTGACAGAACCGAGGTTGAGAAATGAAAGAGGGCGCACGATTTTCCAGTTGATCTCCTATGCGGAAGCATGTGAGAGGGGTGACTGGTTGGAAATTAAAATTGATACGGGACTTCCGGAACGCAATCCACCACGCCAGGACATCCGTAAAATGCTTGTTCCGATCGGACCCGTTGCGGTTTTTGGTGCGAGCAATTTTCCTTTTGCATATTCGACTGCGGGTGGAGATACTGCGTGTGCGTTTGCCGCGGGCTGTTCGGTGATTGTTAAGGCACATCCTGCTCACGCACAGACTTCTGAGCTTGTTGCCTCGGCAGTGTTGAAGGCGGCGAAGGATACAAATATGCCTGATGGCATCTTCGCTCATGTGTATGGTGCGGGAACGGAGGTGGGCGAGGCGTTGGTAAAACATCCGCTCGTCAAGGCCGTCGGTTTTACTGGTTCCCTGGCCGGTGGAAGGCAGCTATTCGACTGGGCGAGCCAGAGAAAGGAACCCATTCCCGTATTCGCAGAGATGAGCAGCATCAATCCTGTGTTTTTATTGCCGGAAAAATTGAAACAGTCGGCCGATGAGATTGCCAGGCTGTATGCATCTTCTATCACGCTCGGGGTTGGACAATTCTGTACAAATCCGGGCCTCTTGCTCGGAATAGAAAGCGAGGGATTGGACACCTTCGTCGCTGCACTCGGAGAGGAGATCAGGCAGACATCGCCGGGCAACATGTTGCATATGGGCATATTCAAAAATTACGTCGAGAGGCGTGCAAATGCTTTGTCGCAGGAGGAAGTCACGACAGTGGCCGTAGCTGAAGGAGACCTCCAGTTAAACCAGGGAGCACCGACAATAGCTACGGTATCGGGGGAGGCTTTCCTGAATAATCCTGTACTTCACATGGAAGTATTCGGACCGTATTCATTAGTAGTTCGATGCAAAGACTTGACTGAAATGACGCAGATTGCGAACCACATCGAAGGTCAACTAACTGCGACATTGATGGCTACGGAGGCGGATATTAGTTATCACGAGGAATTAGTAGATGCAATCCGGAGTATTTGCGGGAGGTTCATACTCAATAGTGTTCCAACCGGAGTGGAAGTTTGCCAGAGCATGCATCATGGAGGGCCTTATCCGGCTACTACCGATTCGAGGTTTACTTCTGTTGGCGCAGACGGCATCAAACGATTTGCACGACCCGTTGCCTATCAAAACTGGTCGAACGACCAATTGCCGCAGGAGTTGAAGAATGAGAATACACTCGGCATCTGGAGGACAGTAAATGACAAGCTAAGTAAGGACCCTATAAAGTAATCTATGTGAAACCCTATGTACCTATGTAACTATGTGGCTATTCCGTATGTTAACGGGATAGGCACATAGGTACATAGGGTTTCACATAGATATATTGAACCTTGATTGTAATCTCTGGTTTACTTATTTTCACTTCTACGAACTTCCCCGAAAATTGCTTTTATGAGAAACAGCCTGTTCTCCTTCTTATTTATTGTTTTCGCTTGCGTATCGCTCGACGCCCAACAGCCTTCCAAGCCCGAGTCTTCGGTCGAGAAGATTATGAAGAGTATTTCGCACTTCCAGATACGGGAGGGTAATCGCGATAGCACTTTGCGACAGCCTCTCGGTTCGGTTACCGAAGCCGATGCAAAAAGAAGGTTTGATTTTTATGACTCCATCTATACTGAACTGAATAAACTAAATACCGCCGAGCTTCCTATTGCAGACCTTATTAATCTCGAGCTTATCAAGTATGATGTCGAGGATGAGAGGTCAGCTTTTAATTTTCAAGCTTATCTCAATCCGATCTTGTCTGATGAAGGATTTCATACTTCCCTGGCAGCGATGGGATCACAGGTGCTATCTACGAAGAAAGAATTCGAGAATTATATCGAGCGTCTCAATGATATCCCTAGATATGTGGGCCAGCATCTGGCTAATATGCGTGAAGGATTGCGGAGAGGCGTATCACAGCCCAGGGCCATACTCAATGGATATGAGAATACATACAACCAGCACATTGTCGACGACGTTGAGAGGTCGGTATTCTGGAAACCATTCCTGCAAAAACCTTTCTCATTATCGGTGGAGGATTGGACAAAGTTGACGGCCGATGCCAGGACGGCTATTCGTAATAGTGCAGTTGTGGGGTTCAGGCAAATCAAGACATTCTTCGATAACGAATACCTACCCATGGCGAGGACTACTATTGGCGTTTCGCATTTTCCGAATGGCCTCGCTTATTACCAGGACCGTGTTCAGCATTACACTTCCACGAATATGAACTATGAGGAGGTATATGCTATAGGCCTGTCAGAGGTAGCCCGAATAAAGGATGCGATGATGGGAATACTCAAAGAGGTTAAATTCAAAGGAACACTTAAGCAGTTCATTTCTTCTTTGCGTACGAATCCAAAGTTCTATGCAACAACATCCGTTCAATTATTGAAAGAGGCATCGTTTATCGCCAAGAAGGCTGATGGCATGCTGCCGCGCTTCTTCGGCAGACTGCCCAGGCAACCGTATGGTGTTGAACCTGTGCCGGCGCATTTGGCACCCACATATACTGCCGGAAGGTATTCAGGAGCTGGTTTGAGTAGCAAGCGTTCCGGTAGTTATTGGGTTAATACTTATGATTTAAAAAGCCGACCACTTTATGCACTTGAATCGTTAACACTTCATGAGGCAGTGCCTGGTCATCACCTGCAAATTGCGCTCACAAAGGAAATGACGGAGTTGCCCAACTTCCGGCGTAATCTATATGTAAATGCGTTCGGTGAAGGATGGGGACTGTACTGCGAATTCCTGGGTACGGAAATGGGATTTTACAAAGACCCTTATTCGCATTTCGGAAAGCTGACATATGAGATGTGGCGAGCCTGCCGCCTGGTACTCGACGTGGCACTACACACAAAGGGTTGGACTCGCGAGCAGGCAGTCACGTACCTGGCCGAAAACACTGCCCTATCGTTGCACGAAGTAAATACTGAAATAAATCGGTACATCTCCTGGCCGGGCCAGGCGTTGGCATATAAGATTGGCGAACTGAAAATTCGCGAGTTTAGGCAGAGAGCTGAATCGAAATTGAAAGATAAATTCGACATCCGCGATTTTCATGATCTCGTCCTTTCTCAAGGAAGTGTTACGTTGAAGATATTGGAGGAGATGGTGGAGCGATTTATTGAGGAGAAACTGAAGTGAGTGGTCAGTGGTGAGTAGTGAGTGGTGAGTGGTGAGTAGTGAGTAGTGAATGGCTTCACTAAATTGTGGGGAGCCTCGAAGTCTAACCCTTTTTTTGAGAATGGAAAGGAACAATTGTCAAAGTGCAATACGCTCCGAACGCTGATTGACTTCGGGTAGAGCGCTGTGCGTGCCAAATCAACCTAATCAACTTAATCAACCAAATCAACTCAATCAACCCAATCACCCCACACGAGGCACCAGACCAACATCCTCCCTACGATTTTGGTAGACGAACCAGCCGGATATCATTACTGAAAGAACAAAATAGGCTCCGATAAGATATTTCGCTTCGGCCAGATAAGTACTCGCTCCAAACCAATCTTCCTGGCGAATCAGGAAGCCGAGTCCAATGCTGCATCGCAATATTTCCCATACAATCGCATATGGATTACGATCCATCAGATCTGTCAGGGCATAGATGGTAACGAAAATGAAAGCCCCATACCATAAAATATAGGTGGGATCAAGCTGGTTGATCAATGCGATATTTCCAAACAGGTAACTCACAAACAACAATACCAGCACAACCTGTATCCAGCACCAGGTCGCCATAGCCGTAGAACTTCGAGTATCGTACTTCTCAAATTGATACACATTTTCAATTTTATAGACGGGATACTTTTCCGCAACATCAGCGGGACGATAGCCAGTAGGTTTAAACCAAAGCAGGAATTTATCTTTCCAGTTGCGGGTGCGCCACGCATCCTTGATCATTAACCATGCATGCTGAAAGTTAATCCGTATAGGGTTCCAGGTACGTACAGGCCTGGTAATGCCATAGACCGGAGGCACATCTGGTTTTTCCTCCTGGAAAGTGCCAAACAATTTGTCCCAGAAGATAAAAATCTGTCCGTAGTTCTTATCGATATATTCTGGATTGATTGCATGGTGAACCCGGTGATGGGAAGGAGTTACGATTATTGTTTCCAGGAACCCCATCCGGCCGATATGCTGCGTATGATACCAGAATTGCGCGAAGAGGTGCAAAGGTGCGACCACAGCGATCACTTGTTCAGGTACGCCAAGGATGGCTGCCGGAAATAGGAAGATGGCAAATGTCTTCACGATCGCCGAAATGCTCTGTCGAAGCGCACATGCAAGATTGAAATCCTCGCTGCTATGATGCACGATGTGTCCATTCCAAAAGAAGTTGGTGACATGTTGAAGGCGGTGTACCCAATAGCCAGCGAAATCAAGGGCGACGAAAGCGATAATATAGACGGCTATGGTGGAGGAAATCTCCGTAATCGCCAGATTCCTCAAAAAGAATGGATAGGCAAGGACGAGGAGATAAATTCCAACAACATCCTTCGTCACATTTGTCACGCCGCTGGTAAGGCTGCTGATCATATCCATTGTTCGCACTGTATCCTTCCCCTTTCTCCATCCGTACCATTTTTCAAATAGCACGAGTAGAAGGAATGCCGGCATGGCTATGAGTAATATTTTTCCGTAGGCTTCCATTTATACAATATCTGATGCAAATTAATAAACTATATGGAGGGAGCCACCCGGAAGCTATATTTTGATATTTCTTGAAAGGGTTGAGGATGAACCGTTCTACTACTTTAATCTGTTATTTTTGAGTATAGCGGGAATAACAACCTGTCGTCAACGATCAATGAGACACACTTTCCATTGCATAGACGCTCACACTTGTGGCAACCCAGTTCGGCTTGTAAAACAGGGAGGTCCTCAACTTGTGGGTACGGATATACGGGAGAAGCGCCAGCACTTCCTCAAAGAATACGACTGGGTTAGACGCGGATTAATGTTTGAACCGCGCGGTCATGATATGATGAGTGGGAGTATTCTCTATCCTCCACGTGATGATCGCAATGACGCTGCAGTTTTATTCATCGAGACCAGTGGCTGTCTTCCCATGTGTGGCCACGGGACGATTGGCACGGTGACCATTGCACTCGAAGAGGGACTGATTGTTCCGAAGAACGAAGGAATTGTCAGGCTAGAGACGCCTGCAGGACTGGTAATAGCCAGCTATGCTATGAAAGGAACGAAAGTTAACAGTGTTCGTCTCATTAATGTGCCTTCCTTTCTTCATTCAGTGGATATGGAGGTGGAATGTCCGGTGCTTGGACCTCTGCGAGTGGATGTATCCTATGGAGGGAATTTCTATGCGATCGTCGATATGCAGGAGAATTATAAAGGTATTGACAAGTATCCCGCAAGTAGCCTAGTAGAATGGGGAAGAGAATTGAGAAAGCGTATCAACGCGGCATATAACTTTGTGCATCCACTTGATGAAACAATTAATGGGTGCAGTCACATCCTTTGGACGGGTGAGGTGATTGACAAATCGGCAACTGCGAGAAATGCAGTATTCTATGGCGAAAAGGCCATTGACCGATCACCCTGTGGCACCGGCACCTCAGCAAGGATGGCACAATGGTATAGCCGGGGAAAATTAAAAAAAGGAGAGGAGTTCATCCACGAGAGTATTATCGGGAGTACATTTATCGGAAGGATCGAAGAAGAAGTGACAGTTGATGGGAAGCCCGCCATTCGTCCTTCGATCGAAGGCTGGGCAAAGATATTCGGATATAATAATATTTGCATCGATAAAGAGGATGATCCTTATGCATTGGGGTTTCAAGTAGTTTGATTGTTCCCAGAGTAGGCATGGGAATCGGTAATCGGGCTGCGCCTGCTGTAACCTGGCAAAGGCGGGAGTGGAGTTGTGAGATCAAAATAATTTTTAAAAAAATTGCTATGTCATCTAGAAAAAAATTCTTGTACCAGGCCTCGGCACTTACAGCCGGGACAGTTCTGGCCTCTTCGCTTGGAAATGATGTCTTTGCCATTTTCAAGAATAGAATTGCGCCTTCGGATCAATTGAACGTTGGTGTGATTGGTATCAATGGCATGGGTTGGTCAAACCTAACATCTATCCTCAAAATTCCCGGGGTTAATCTCGTAGCGCTCTGCGATGTAGATAAGAACGTTATCGCTAAGAGGATGGGGGAGTTGCAAACAATGAAAATCGATACGTCGAAAATTAAAATCTTCGGGGACCATCGACAACTGCTCGATATGAAGGATGTGGATGCCGTGATCATTGGAACACCGGATCACTGGCATTGCTTGCAGATGGTAGATGCTTGTAATGCAGGCAAGGATGTGTATGTGGAGAAACCGGTAGGGAATTCGATCGAAGAATGCCGGATCATGATAGCCGCACAGAAGAAATATGGCCGGGTGGTGCAGGCAGGTCAGTGGCAAAGAAGCCAGCAACATTTCAGGGATGCCGTAGATTTTATTGGCACGGGAAAACTAGGCAATATCAGGACCGTAAAAGTCTGGTGCTATCTCGGTTGGAAGAAACCGATTCCAGTCGTACCAAATACTCCTGTACCTGCCGGTGTAGATTATGACCGTTGGCTAGGACCGGCTCTTAAGAGACCATTCAACGCAAACAGGTTCCACTTCACATTCCGTTGGTTCTGGGATTACGCCGGTGGACTCATGACCGATTGGGGCGTTCACTTGCTCGATTATGCATTGCTCGGCATGAATGCCACCGTGCCAAAGACCATCAGTGCAGTCGGCGGCAATTTCGCAGATCCGACATCGCCACAGGAGACACCCGATACGCTCTGTTCGCTTTACGAGTTCGAAAAATTCAATCTTGTATGGGATCATGCACTTGGAATTGAAAATGGATTATTCAAGAAAGAACATGGAATTGCATTTATAGGCGATAATGGTACGCTACAACTTGATCGTGGAGGCTGGGAGGTAATCGAAGAGGGAAGGAGTGCGAATAAGGTTATGGTGGAGCGGAAGCCACGTGTCGACAATGGCCTTGATCTGCATATGCAGAACTTCGTCAACGTTATAAAGTCGCGGAAGATGGAGGAGTTAAGGTGTCCTATCGATTCAGCCTCGCACATAGCGATCTTAAGCCAGATGGGAAATATCGCTTTTCGTTCCGGGAAGAAGCTTACCTGGAATAAGGCGACGGGCCGGTTTACCGATGAGGCCATCAATGCAAAATATCTTGCGGCGAAGTATCATAATGGGTATAAGTTGCCGAGGATATGATGACAGTTTGAAAGTTTAATAGTTTAAGGGTTTAAATGTTATTTAAAGTTGAAGTGTTAGTGCTTCGTTGACCAGTCTGTTTGTTGAACCTTTAAACTATTAAACCATTAAACTCTTAAACTTCTAAACATAGTTGCTTAAACATGAAGGTTGTAATTATTGGCGGCGGCGTCATCGGACTTTGTACCGCTTATTATTTACGAAAGACCGGATTGGAGGTTACGGTCATTGATCGAAACACAATCACCAATGGCTGTTCTTTCGGGAATATGGGGTATGTTTCTCCGAGCCATTTCACTCCATTAGCTTCGCCCGGTATCATCAGCAAGGGATTGAAGTGGATGATGAGTTCTTCCAGCCCGTTCTATATAAAACCCCGCCTGGATATCGACCTCGTACGCTGGGGCATGACCTTCTGGCGATCCGCAAGTAAAACCCAGGTTGAGCAAAATACCCCGCATCTCAACAATCTTCTGCAACTGAGCCGTGAATTAATGAATGATTTGAAAGCAGCACTTCCGGCTAATTCCTTCGACATGATCGAGAAGGGATGTTGGATGCTTTACAAACAACCGAAAACCGGTGAGCACGAAAAACACCTGGCCGAACAGGCGGAGAAATTTGGTTTGAGGACCATCAGCTGTTCGGCAGCCGAGGTTCAGGACTACGAAACCGAAGTTGAGGTGAATGTTGCGGGTGGAGTACTGTACCTCGACGACTGTCATATTGATACTGGTAAATTCATGCAAGTGATGTACCGCTTTCTCCAGGAAACGGGTGTCAAATTCTGGGTCAATACCGAGGTCAAAGGCTTTGCGAGTGGGGCCGGGAATAAAATCACCGCCGTAAAAACAGGCCAACAGGATATTGCATGCGATGAGGTGGTAATCGCCAACGGATCGTGGTTAGGGAATGTGTCCCGATTGCTTGGCATCAGAATGCTCATGCAACCGGGAAAAGGCTACAGCATGGTTTATTCGGGGCTGGAGAAGAATCTCCAATATCCCTCGATACTTGTAGACGATCGAACGGCGACAACGCCAATCAATGGGTGGCTTAGGATAGGAGGCACGATGGAATTGAGTGGACATAGCGACAATATTCTTCCCAAAAGAGTGATGGCGATACATAAGGCATTTGGGAAATATTACCCGACTATGAATATCCCCGAACCGGATCCTGAGCAGGCATGGTATGGATATCGGCCAGTAACACCGGACGGGCTTCCGTACATCGGCCGTCATTCCAGGTATTCCAACCTTTCTTATGCAGGCGGTCATGCAATGCTTGGCGTTAGTGCGGCGGCAGCGACGGGACAGCTCATCAATGAAATAATACAGCATAAACCTACGACAATCGATATTTCAGCATTTAACCCTGAACGATTTCGTTAAAAATTTGTTGATGGCTAAATAGTATCTGGACATACTTCTTACTTTTACTTAGTCCTTCGGTGATGCGAAGTGATTTATCATTATGGATTGTACCTCTACACGACTACCTTACCGGCAAACAGGAGCTTTCAGCAATTTCATAGTTGATTATATTGACCAGGAGCAAAAACTTGCACCGTTCTTCACCTACCAGCCTTCGCTGACAGGAATACGGGCAGCCATTGAGGCGCGTAAAGCTACTCCCAATGACCGACACGTCCTGGTAAGTCAATTGCGAAAACAATATGCAGGTCAGCCGCACTATGAGAAAGTAAATAAGAATATCGAACTGCTCGCATCGGCAGACACCTTTACGGTTACCACCGCCCATCAACCAAATATTTTTACCGGACCTCTGTATTTTATTTATAAGATCGTACACGCCATACGCCTGGCTGGACACCTTAAAGACTCATTGCCAGGATTTAATTTCGTACCAGTGTATTATATGGGCAGTGAAGATGCTGACCTTGATGAGCTTGGTCACATTCACCTCGAAGGTAAAAAGCTAAGTTGGGAGACGAAGCAAACTGGTGCGGTCGGTCGAATGAAGGTGGATAAATCATTTCTTCAATTAATTGATGTGATAGAAGGCCAGTTGGCTGTACTTCCTTTCGGCAGGGAAATCGTTTCAATGCTAAAAGATTCCTATCAGCCTGGGAGAATGATACAGGACGCAACGTTTGAACTTGTGAACAGGTTGTTTGCAGAAAAGGGTTTATTAGTTTTAATTCCTGATAACGCAGAACTAAAACGACTGGCTGCTGATATTTTCAAAGACGACCTTCTTCATCAAACCCCCTCCGAGCTTGTCGGTAAGACTATAGAATCAATTGACAAAGCTGGATATAAAGTACAGGCGAATCCACGCGAGATTAACCTGTTCTACCTCACCGATGGAATCCGTGAGCGTATCGTTAAAAATTCGTCGGGATATAAAGTAAAAGGCACCGACATTCTTTTCTCGCAAGAGCAGATGCTGAAAGAACTCGATGAACACCCGGAACGATTTAGTCCTAACGTGATCCTGCGCGGAATATTCCAGGAAACGATATTGCCAAACGTAGCCTTCATCGGTGGAGGTGGAGAGATCGCATATTGGTTGCAATACGATGGTATGTTCTCTCATTACAAGGTGCCGATGCCTGCACTCATTCTTCGAAACTCATTCGTTATAGTTGAGAAGGGGATGCAGGAAAAGATTAGCCGAACGGGATTTACAGTGGAAGATTTTTTTCAATCGGATGAAACACTCGTGAATAAGTTAGTGGAACGCGATACCAAGAATCCTATGAAGTTTAACGGATCGATAACGCGTGTCGAGCAATTATATGATGCATTCAGGGAACAGGCTGGCCAGGTGGATGTTTCGCTAACGAAGCATGTGGATGCATTGAAGACACGGGCCGTTTTTCGCCTGCAGGAACTTGAGAAGAAAATGTTTCGGGCAGAGAAAAGAAAGTTCCAGGATCAGCGTCGGCAGATACAATCAATACGCCAAGCCTTATTTCCGGGAAGTGATTTACAGGAGAGATACGAAAATGGTTGCTACTATTATGCAAAATGGGGTAGCGACTTCATAGACAAGATCTATGAGAATTCACTTGCATTGGAGCAGGAATTTGTAATTCTCTACGAGAGATAAATTAACTCTGAATATAGTTTTGCAGATGGTTGATGGTATCCTTTTGAGCAAGGATAGTCTCTTTTACGACGTCACTCATTGAAATAATTCCGGATAGTCGGTTATTTTCAAAAACAGGCATGTAACGGATATTCTTGGTGGTCATGAGTTCCATGCAGTATTCGATCGTGTCAGAAGGATTTATGATAGGAAGGTCTGTAGACATGATCTCGGAAACCCTCGTTTCAGAAGAATGCTTTCCCTTCAAAATTACTTTCCTGGAATAATCGCGCTCTGTCATGATTCCGAGATACCGCTCATGATCCATGATTACTACAGAACCAATATTTTTTTCAGCCATGATCTGCAGGGCAGTGGCAACCAGGGTATCTGGGGAAACTTTAGTAATATTTGGGCCTTTCCTTCCAAGAACAGCGGATACACTTCTCATATTGCGTTGTTTAATCAGTTGAATTTACCGAAAAAAAGCCACTATTCAGCATGATGTTTTACACGTAGTGTGACTTGTAATGGTCAACGAAGAGGAAAATGCCTCGCTTTCGCTCTGTTTCTCGATCTCCATTCCGGCACTACCTTCTAACTCGAAGGCGAAAAAGGCTGCTTTTCCCATCATCATTATCAGCAACAAGTGCAAGATCAAGCATGGTTGCGGTTTCAGACACGATGCAAACCGATTCAATCTTGTTTCCTTCGAATCTCGAATCGAGCCTGGATAGGTCGATAATCTTATCCGGCATTAGTAAAGTGTCGTTTTTACCCGAAGGGTACTTCATGATCCAGAGGTAACTTTTTCCAATCGTTCCATCGGCCGTGCTCGTATAAGTGTTCTCGGTTGACACCGTCATTATTAACTCGTCGCTCTTCGATGAATAGGCCAATCCGGAAATTCCATTAAATACGGAAGTGTCTGTGGCCTTTCCAATGACTACAGTTCTTACAGGAGCCGTTGGGTTCTCCCAGAAACCTTTTGTAGTAAATATCAGGTGATTCAGGGGATGTGTCTTATTGCCGCGATTTACAAGTATGATTTCATCCTTTGATGCTGCAACACCTTCGATGTTCACTTCTTCGATTCCTACCTTCGCCAGCCTTTTATAGAAACTATCCAGTCTCCATTCGTTCTTTTCAAGACTCTTCGGGTTAAGTAGCCAGCCGGTTTGGCGATATGGCGCGAGTGACCCTGATCCAAGAATAAGGAGATAAGGGGTATCCTTCAAATCTAGCCTAGTGATCGCCTCGAGATCTGGTTTTACATTTTTGGGAATGCGTCCAGGACCCGTCGTATAAAGTGGCTCGTTGCTGATGAATTCAAAGTTTTCATCCAGACTTAACATCATTGAGGCATCATCGCCGATAACATAGAAACGCTCATTGTAATATTCGATCGCGGAACCGGAAGGAAAATTATCAATGACCTTTATTCGGTCCAGCGTGGACGTGGAGTTTTGCCTGCAGGCGAATACAAGCACCAGGAGTGTGACTAACCATGGGGTCATAAGTGGCCTAGTCAAATTTATTCTCCCAGCCATCTTTGTTAAGCTTTGCTACTTTGTCCATCACTTCGCTATTCATAGATGCCTTATAGTCGGAAAGTTTCTTCAGTACGATTGGATCCGCGGTACCTATTATTGAAGCGGCAAGTATGCCGGCATTCTTCGCACCATCGAGTGCTACCGTTGCGACAGGCACCCCATTTGGCATTTGGAGTATCGATAGAACGGAATCCCATCCATCGATGGAATTGGAGGATTTAATAGGAACTCCAATTACAGGCAATGGCGTTATTGCAGCCACCATCCCAGGCAAGTGGGCGGCTCCGCCAGCTCCGGCTATAATGACCTTTAGGCCTCGCCCTGCCGCGTTTTGGGCATAATCCATCATGCGTTGCGGTGTGCGATGGGCAGACACCACGGTCAACTCGAAAGGAACATCGAATTGCTTCAGAATTTCTGCTGCAGCCTTCATGACGGGCAAATCACTGTCGCTGCCCATGATAATACCAACGAGAGGAGTCATTACTCTGGATTTAAAAACAAAGAAACAGGTTTTTAACGGGGTAAAAAATTCTACATAACGTTCTCCTTCCAGCACCCCCAGAGGCACATAAAAAGAGCGTCACCGTTCATCACGAAAATACAAAGCGAAGCAAGGTTCTTTCGATTTCATCGTCTTACTACAACCCGGGCTATTTCAAACGGTCACCGACGGATACCAACGAGCGAAAACCTCTATATTTGACGTGTTTATCAAAAAAAAATTCATGTTTCGCATATCAATACTTTTCACTTTTATTTCTTGTATTCTTTTCACTCTGTTCTTCCTTTCTTCCTGCAAGGGTAAGAAAACATCGACCACCACCCGGGAGACAACGCCAACGATAGTTGATGTGATGGTTGCCACACCGCAGGAGCTTACTAACATTATTGAGGCTAATGGTACAGTAATCGCAAATGAGTCCGTTGAACTTCGTCCCGAGGTAAGCGGCAGGCTAACCTATCTGAATGTGCCGGAAGGGAAAATGGTAAGTAAAGGCACGGTACTCGCGAGGATCAATAGTGCGGACCTGGCAGCGCAGGTACAAAAGAGCAGGGTTCAGATGCAACTTGCTATGACTACGCAGGAACGTTTGAAAAAATTGCTCGATGTGCAAGGCATCAACCAGGCGGATTATGATGCGGTGGTCAACCAGGTCAATAGTCTCAGAGCCGACATTGCATATACGCAAACGCTGATCGACAAGACGGTCATAAGAGCTCCTTTCAGCGGTACCATTGGTTTGCGCAAGGTGAGTCCAGGAGCTTATGTATCACCAGCGACGGTCATCGCCAGCATCCAGCAGCTGGGAAAACCAAAGATCGATTTCACGCTACCCGAACAATACAGTGAGCTAATAAAGGTTGGTGACCTGGTGGATGTAAACGTCGATGCCGCAAGCGAATTGCGTCGAAAGGCTACAATCATAGCACTGGAACCACAAGCAAATACCCAAACGAGGAATGTTGTAGTGAGAGCGTTGCTGAATGCGGGCGCCGCAAACCCGGGCGCTTTTGTAAAAGTATATGTGAGTGGAAGCGACACCGCACGCAAATCAATCATGGTGCCGACAAATACAATCATCCCCGATGACCGAAACAGCCAATTGATCCTGGTAAAGAATGGCAAAGCGAATTTTGTAACTGTTGAGACAGGTTTGCGATCAGCCAGCAATGTCGAGATAGTGAGGGGGATCAAT
The DNA here is from genome assembly GCA_014379965.1 of Chitinophagaceae bacterium. GTDB lineage: Bacteria > Bacteroidota > Bacteroidia > Chitinophagales > Chitinophagaceae > VBAT01. Next base: position 6,504 of record JACMKU010000094.1, on the reverse strand, counting down.
ATTGGTGATACGGTTGTCGTAACCGGCGTGCTTTTCGCAAGACCCAATGCTATATTGAAAGTTAGAAACGTAAAGACATTAGAACAACTTGGCGACCCGAAATAAGCCTCAGCTATTATCTACACCAAAGCGGCAGTTTTTATTATTTAGCCCGTAAGACGAATGAATATATCTGAATTATCACTGAAACGCCCTGTACTCGCGACCGTAATGAACCTTGCAATCATCCTATTTGGGGTGGTGGGGTTAACATTTCTCGCGGTTAGAGATTATCCGGCAATCGATCCGCCACTGATTTCTGTGAGCACATCTTACACTGGCGCCAATTCCGACATCATCGAAAGCCAGATCACCGAGCCATTGGAGAAACAAATCAACGGAATTCCGGGCATACGCACTATCACTTCATCTAGTTCACTCGGAAACAGCCAGATAAGTGTTGAATTCAACCTCGGAGTGGATCTCGAGGCAGCGGCGAGTGATGTGCGGGACAAGGTAAGCCAGGCGGTTCGTAGCCTTCCTCAAGACATCGATGCGCCTCCAGTAGTTAGTAAATCAGATGCCAACAGCGATTTCATTCTTATACTCGCTGTACAAAGCCAGACCAAAAGTCTTCTTGAACTAAGCGATTATGCGGAAAATGTGTTGCAACAGCAGCTACAGACTATCAACCAGGTGAGCGCTATTAATATTTTCGGCCAGAAGCGATATTCCATGCGGATTTGGCTTAAGCCGGACAAAATGAGCGCTTATAACGTGGCATTCTCCGACATCCGCACTGCACTTTCCAGTGAGAATATTGAACTACCTCCAGGTAAGATATATGGAAATAATACGGACCTCACTATCCGGGTACTTGGTCGTCTCACTTCGGAGCAGCAATTCAGGGATCTCATCATTCGGGAGGATAGTACAGGAATCGTCCGCCTTGGCGATGTAACCCGGATCGAACTGGCACCTGAGCAACTCGAACAGAGTTGGAAGTACAACGGCGTAAATGCTGTTGGTCTTGCGATCATCCCCCAACCTGGTGCCAATAACATCGAGATCGCCGATGAATTTTATAAGAGAATAGAACGCATAGAGAAAGATACCAAGTCTGACATCCAGATGAAGGTGCTTATCGACAATACGCAAAACATACGACATTCACTCGCTGAGGTAAAGGAGACGCTTTTTATTTCGTTCGTTCTCGTGGTGATTGTAATCTTCTTGTTCTTTCGCGACTGGTTGATTGCAATTCGTCCGCTCATCGACATCCCAATTTCACTCGTAGCTACATTTTTCATTATGTACCTTGCCGGTTTTTCGATTAACATTCTTACGCTGCTCGCTATCGTGTTGGCGACGGGACTGGTCGTGGACGATGGGATTGTTGTGACAGAGAACATCTTCAGGAAACTGGAAGAAGGGATGCCTATTCATAAGGCCGCCCTTTCCGGGAGCAAGGAAATTTTCTTCGCGGTCATATCCACCTCTGTTACACTGGCAATAGTTTTCCTACCCGTCATTTTTCTGGAAGGCTTTGTGGGGCGGCTATTCCGCGAGTTCGGCGTGACTCTTGCCGCAGCGGTGCTTGTCTCCGCATTCGTTTCCCTCACCATCACACCTGTGTTGAATGTGATCATGCATCGAAAGAAGGCCGGACACGGTTGGTTCTATAATAAGACAGAACCATTCTTCAGGGGAATGGAGAACGGATACCGGAGTTCTCTAAAGGCGTTCATGAAAGTTCGTTGGTTTGCCTGGATTATTATAGGAGCCTGTGGACTGATCATGTGGTTAGCCTCTTCTAACCTGAAGAGTGAGCTTGCCCCGATGGAAGATCGGAGCAGCGTCCGGTTCACGGTCACTGGACCAGAAGGAACGAGTTATAGTTATATGCAACGCCTCGCTGATAACATTACCAATTACCTGTACGACTCAGTGGCCGAACGCGATTTTGTTTTCGTTCGTACTCCAGGGGGTGGGGGCGGTGGTGGAAGTACCAACAGTACCCAGCCGCGACTAGGATTAGTGGGACCAGGAGAACGCGATCGCTCGCAAGCGCAAATTGCCGCCGACCTACAACGCAAACTAAGCCGCTTCAATGATGCACGCATTTTCGCGGTACAGGAACAAACAATTTCCGTGGGCCTTGGCTCCCGTGGAAGCTTGCCGGTACAGTTCATCCTTCAAAATCAAAATCTCGATAAGTTGAGGGACGCCATCCCTAAATTCCTCGAGGAGGCAAGAAAAGATAAGACCTTCTCAAACGTAGACGTCAACCTGAAGTTCAATCGCCCGGAGCTTCAGCTCACTGTGGACAGGATGAAGATTAAGGATCTCGGTCTGTCTACGCAGGATGTCATAGCCACCATACAGGCTGCATTCAGTGGTGGAAGACTGGCATACTTTATTCAAAATGGTTTTCAATATTCAGTCATTGCACAGGTGGAACGGCAGGATCGGAACAAGCCAGGCGATATTGAAAATCTTTATGTTCGTAACAATGTCGGTCAAAATATACCACTCGATGCCGTGGTGCATCTACAGGAAAGTACGAACCCCTCTACATTGTATCACTACAATAGATATAAGGCGGCGACTATCTCTGCTTCTTTGGCGGAGGGTTATACAATTGGAGATGGTATAGAGGCGATGCAAAAAATATCCGGCAGGTTGCTTGATGAGACCTACCAGACAGCATTGTCGGGGCCTTCGAGAGACTACTCAGAGAGTTCGTCCAACATCATGTTTGCGTTCATGCTGGCATTGGTACTTATCTACCTGATTCTCTCGGCACAGTTTGAAAGTTTTCGCGATCCACTCACCATTATGTTGACGGTGCCACTGGCTCTTGCGGGTGCACTGCTAAGCCTCTGGGTATTTGGTATGACATTAAATATATTCTCACAAATTGGTATGATCATGTTGATCGGGCTGGTAACGAAGAACGGGATATTGATCGTGGAGTTCGCCAACAAGCGTAGGGAGCAAGGATTGAAAAAGATTGACGCGGTTGTAGATGCTGCCACACAACGACTTCGTCCGATCCTGATGACCAGCCTGGCAACCTCTCTCGGCGCATTGCCTATTGCCTTGAGCCTCGGGGCATCATCCACAAGTAGAGTTCCGCTTGGTATAGTTGTAGTTTTCGGAATTCTATTTTCGCTCGTGTTGACGCTTTATGTGATCCCCGCTGTGTACACTTACATATCCGGCAAACACAAAGTACAGGAAGAAGAGAAATATGAGCAACTGGTACCGCCGGCGCCTGTTAAACCCGATAATGAAAACAAATGAAACGCTATTTCATCATATTAATAATGCTGGCTACTGGCATTAGCGCTTCTTCACAACGGCTGACCCTGCAGGAGGCTATCAACATCGCATTGAAGAATAGCCTGGATCTCCAGTTGCAGCAAAACAACCTGGAAATTGCAAAGATCAACAATCATATTGGCGTCGCCGGTGGCTTACCGGTGGTGACAGCCAACGTCGTGGACAATGAGCAGGTGACGAGTGTGAATCAGAAATTGAATACGGGCACAGTGATACAACGCAAGGCTGCTGTGGGGAATAATTTATCGGCAAACGTTACTGGAAGCATCTTATTATATAATGGGTCGCGCGTCATCGCAACCAAAAATCGACTCGACCAACTGGAGACTCAGAGCGAGCAGTTTCTGAATGCCCAGGTACAGAACCTGATGGCCGGAGTAATGACAGGCTATTATGATGTGATCCGTCAGCAAACCTACATAAAGACCATCGACCAGTCCATTGGTGTAGCGCAGAAACAACTGGATATCGTCAAGGCGCAGCAGAATGTAGGGATGGCTAATAATGCCGACCTGTTTCAATCACAACTCGACCTTAACGCACTGCTGCAGACAAGACAGTCGCAACTCCTGATTGTAGACCAGGCGCATACCGACCTTCTCCTGCTTCTTAACCTGCGTCCAGACTCGCTAATTGTAATCAGTGACACTATTATTGTAGATCGAAGCATTACACTCGGTACTATTCTCAGCGACATTGGTAAGAATGCCGAGGTGATGGCAGCAGAGGACCAGGTAAGGATAAATGAATTTATCGTGAAGGAAGTGGGTGCCCAACGATATCCGAGTATAAGGGCAAATGCTGGTTACAACTTCAATCGTAACCAAACTTCGGCCGGCAACGTATTATTTAATCAGAGTTCTGGACCCGTGGCGGGCATTAGCCTCGGCATTCCCATTTACAATGGATCGATCTTCAAGAGGCAGAAAAAGGTGGCAGAGATCAATGTGCGTAATGCTACAATACAGAAGGACATACTCATTCGAAACTTTACCGCCGGCGCCGTTCGAACTTATCTTTCCTACTCATCTACACTCCAACAGTTGGCGACCCAACAGGAGAATGTCATCCTCGCTCAAAAACTATTGGATCTTGTCTTGTTGAGATTTGAACTGAGACAGGCAACAATTGTCGAAGTAAGGCAGGCACAGCAAAGCTTCGAGAATGCCTCATTCACACTCACTAACCTAAGTTTTGCCACCAAATCGGCCGAAATTGAATTGTATAGGTTGATCAATCAGTTGCGGTGAATGGCCAGTAGTGAATAGTGAATGGTGAGTAGTGAGTGGAGAATGATTTCAGAAGATTCATTTTGTTTTTGATCAACAATATTCGGAGGGCATTGACTATTCACCATTCACTATTCACTATTTTCCCCGCTCACTACCTTCAAGGTATTCTTTATCAAATTCGCCTTATACGTCAGATCCTGCTTTTCCCTGCTGATGATCGTCACGTGACCCATCTTCCTGCCTGGCTTGGTTTGTTTTTTCCCATAGAGATGAACAAATGCATTCTCAATTTTCAAGACTTCGTCTAGTCCATCGTACTGAACATCTCCACTATGTCCTTCGGCACCTATCAGGTTAACCATGATCGAAGGAAGTACGAAGGAAGGATTGCCAAGAGGAAATCCGAGCATTACTCTCCACAGCATATCAAATTGAGAACTGTAGTGGGCCTCGATCGTGTGATGCCCGCTATTATGCACCCGTGGTGCCGTTTCATTGACAAAAACATCGCCGCTCTTATCGATTAGCATTTCAACGGCAAATACACCAGGTGACTTGAAGTTTCGGACGACTGCGAGCGCAATCGCTTCAACCCTCCAAAGGACTCGCTTCTCAAGGTCTGCAGGACACACCTGGTAGTCGAGGAGGTTGAGATGAGGATTAAACACCATCTCTACAGGAGGGTAGAGTGCAGTGTCGCCCTTTTCGTTTATCACCACCATTTGTGCGATCTCTTTATGCACGAGGACGAGTTTCTCAAGCACGGCAGGGCCATCAAATCCTTTTCCGATATCGTCAGCCGTCCGCAACATTACTACACCCTTCCCATCATAACCACCTTCGGCGGACTTATGAACTGCCGGTAGAAAGTCCTTCTGTCTTTCTACATCCCCGATCGCTTCCGTAATGGTGAAAGCAGCGGTCGGTATGTCGTGAGACTTGTAATATTGTTTTTGAAGAATTTTGTTCTTGATAGTCTTCAATACCGATGGCATGGGGAAGATCTTTACTCCTTCTTCTTCCAGCTTTGCCAACGCATCTACGTTCACATTTTCGATTTCAATCGTGAGTGCATGCAGACCTTTGCCAAACCGATATACATCATCGAAGTTGCGGATATCTCCTTTTGTGAAATGATGACAGAGGTGCGCGGCAGGACAGGTTTCGTCGTTTTCCATTACGAATGTTTCTACAGGGTAATTGGCGGCCGCCTGTAACAACATGCGACCTAATTGGCCGCCGCCGAGAATGCCAATCCTGGCTGGGGAAGAAGAGTGCATGCGGCAAAGATATGAGATGAGTGTGCTAAATTAGGGCACGATTTATCCAAAAAATTCGTGCGTGTTAGTCGGACGTAGTATTAAAAATAAAATGCACTAATGCAGCTTAAAATCGCCAACTTTGAAACATAACCTGAGAGTCCTATGATGGTTTACTCTCTCCGAAATCTTCTAGTCAGTTTTACCGTAGTCATTCTTGTGACACTGTTGATCGTTCTCTATACTTTTCGCACGCTGCGTTCGCAGGAGGCGGAGCAAGTGAAGATTGAACAATCTCGTGATGCCTTGCAAAAATTAGGTCCCGCCATCATAAATATGCAGGAGTTTGAATCCATTCGGGCCAACTATTCTCTTTATCCCGATAGTAACATGACTTCGTATCATGCCTCCATTTTTGGTAAACTCAAGGCAGATTCGGCCAATTTGATAGCATTGGGTAACCAGGACAAAGGCAATGGCGACAAGTATCGTCATCTTGTAGACCTGATTGGCGGTATGATCATCAATACCAATCTGTACGTGGAGGGAACTGGAAAGGGTAGTCCTGGCCTATTGATCGTGGAGGAGTTTAAGTCAATTGCTGGAAAATTGGAGAATGAAAACAGGGAGATACTAAATCGGTCATATTCTCATAGTATCGATCTGACCCGAAGAACATTCGGTTTCGT